>JAGRHX010000225.1 GCA_020444775.1 Gammaproteobacteria bacterium | reverse complement strand
TGCGTCGATTTCTGCGTGCGGACGTCGCCATCATCGAGGCCGCGCTCAGCGATCGCTCGCGCGGCAAGGCGGTAAGCGGGCATCCCGGACCGTTCTTGTTCCCGCTACTGTGCCTCTGGAGACTGCTCCGGACCAGCAACGTAACGGGAGCATGGACAGATGTCCGGGGAGCAGGTTCGAGCGAGGGTTCGTCGCAGCAAGGCGGAGTGGTTGTCGTTGTTCCAGGCCCAGGCGAGCAGCGGTCTGAGTCAGCTGCAGTTCTGCCGGCAGCAAGGGATTTCGACCGCCGCGTTCTACAATGCAAGGTCCCGCTACGCTCAGCCCTCCGATGCAGGCCGGTCGGTACAGTCGGATGATTTCGTCGCCCTGACCCTGCCCACGGCGAGCGAGGATAGGGGCTGGGATATCGAGCTGTTGCTCGGCGGCGATGTCGTGCTGCGGCTGCGCCGCTCGTGATTTGGCCGCCGAATCGCTCGGTCCCGGTCTGGCTCTATCGCCGGCCGACCGACATGCGCAAGTCCTTTGACGGGCTGAGCGCCTTGGCCAAGCAGGTGCTCGAGGAGAACCCGCTCAGCGGCGCGTTGTTCGTGTTCATCAATCGCCGCCAAACCCAGATGCGCTGTCTGTACTTCGAGGGCGATGGCTATTGCATCTGGGCCAAGCGTCTCGAGCGCGGTCGATTCCGAGTGGTGCTCGATGGCGTTGCAAAAGAACGCTTGGATTTGAACACCTTGAAGCTCATCATCGACGGTATCGACCCGCACTCAGTGCGTCGGTATCGACGCTATTCTCATCGAGAATCGCCGACCGATACGCTATCCTATGGCGCATGAGCAAGGCGGCGAACAAGGCACCCAACGAGACCGAGCAGATTCGACTGCTCGAAGAGAAAGTCGCCGCTTTGGAGCATCAGCTCGACTGGTTCAAGCGCCAGGTATTCGGTCGCAAATCCGAGAAGCGGCTCATCGAACCGTGCCCGGAACAACCGCTGCTCACGGGCTTCGAGCCAGGCAAACCCGCCCCTGATGCCGAGCACCCTGAACGCGAGCACATCAGCTATTCGCGCAAGAAGCAGCGCGGCTCCGATTGCGCGAACGCGACCGGGTTACGATTCTCAACGTCGACGCCAAAGAAGACCATTCGCATCCGCGCGCCGGAGCTCGATGGTCCGAACGCTGATGAATATGAGGTTGTTCGCGAGGAGGTGACCTACCGCCTCGCGCAGCGCTCGGCCAGCTACGTGGTGCTCGAATACATCCGGCCGGTGCTCAAGCACATACCGACCCAGACGCTCTCACAACCGCCCGCGCCGCCGAGTCTGTGGGCCGGCACGCTGGCCGATGTGAGCTTCGTCGCGGGGCTGCTGGTCGACAAGTTCGTCTACCACACACCGCTGTACCGTCAACACCAGCGCCTGCAACGCGATGGCATCGAGCTGTCGCGCACGACATTGTCGAATCTGGCCCATCGCGCGATCACCTTGCTCGATCCGGTCGCCGACGCGCAGCTGCAGCACGTATTGCAGAGCAAGATACTGGCGATTGACGAGACGCCGATCAAAGCCGGACAGGACAGGCCCGGAAAGATGAGATTGTGCTGGTACTGGCCGATTTACGGGCAGGACGACGAGGTCTCATTCACCTTCAGCCGCTCACGCGGACACAAGCATCTATTCGCCACTCTCGGCGAGTATCGCGGCACGATTCTCTCCGACGGACACAGCGCTTACCGCGCCTACGCCAAGCAGTGCGAGGGCGTGACGCAGGCCCAATGTTGGGCGCATACACGCAGGGAGTTTATCAAAGCGGAGAATCTCGAGCCGGATTCGGTCGCACATGCGCTGGACCTCATCGGCCAGCTTTATCAGGTCGAGGCACACATCAAGGCGCACAAGTTCGACGCCGCGAAGATCCTCGCGATGCGCGCCGAGCACGCCAAGCCGGTTGTCGATGCGTTCTTCAGCTGGTGCGAGCAACAATGTCAACGCATGGACCTGGTGCCGAGCAACCCCCTGAGCAAGGCGCTCAAATACGCGCGCGAGCGAGAGGATCCGCTGCGGCTCTATCTACAAGAGCCGGCCCTGGCGATCGACACCAACCACCTCGAACGAACCTTGCGGGTCATTCCAATGGGCCGGCGCAACTGGCTGTTCAACTGGACTGAGATCGGCGGCGAGCGCGTCGGCACCATCCAGAGCTTGCTGACGACCTGTCGTCTGCACGACGTGCATCCCTATCGCTACCTCGTCGATGTGCTACAGCGGATCGGCGTGCATCCCGCACGAGCCGTCCTCGAACTCACACCGCGGCACTGGAAACACCGATTCGCCGACAATCCGATGCGCTCCGATCTCGAACTGGCAGACTGATTCTGACGGTCCGGTCTGGCCGCTTAC
>JAGRHX010000224.1 GCA_020444775.1 Gammaproteobacteria bacterium | reverse complement strand
GGTCCCTGAACGGCGGCGCATCGCTCAGATTCAGGCTGAGGAATCCCAACCCCGTGGTCAGGCTGGTAATCGTGACCGGTAGCGCGTTCAGCGTCAGCGCGCGGGCCAGCGCGGGCGCCGCTCGCGCGCCGGGCACGGCCGTCGGCGTCGCGTCGCTTTGCAGCTCCCGGTGCACCGTGGTCAGCACATGGATGGTGCCGACCAGGGCCACCGTGGCGATGATGGTCGGCGCGGCGATCGAGGCCGAGGTCATCGCCAGTCCGGCCCAGCCGGCGAAACCGAGCCCGACCAGGATGCTGGCGGTGGTGATACCAAGCGCGATCAACGCCGCTCGCACCGAGCCCAGCAGCCAGCAGAGCACCAACGCCATGACCAGATACATGGCCGGCGTCAGCGTCAACAGGTCGCGCTGACCGGTCTGCATGAAGGCGGCGTTGAGGACGGCGTTGCCGGTCACCCACACCTCGACCCCCGCATGACGGGCCCGGATCCGCTCGGCGAGGACGCGCGCGGCATCGGTCGCTTCGGTGACGGCCCGCCGATCGCCATTGGGGAGCTGTAGTCGGACGTTGACACCCAGGGTGTTGCCGTCGGCCGCCACCAGCCGATTGAGCAGGGCATGCTGATTCAGGGCGATAGAGGCTACCCGTCGGCTGCTCGCCTCGTCGGGCACGGTCTCGTCATCCAGCAGCGGCTCGATACGCACGCCATCGGCGTCCGAATCGATGTGCAGATGATTGGCGACCGAATCCACCCGGCTGGCGTACGGCAGCTGCCAGGCCGAGCGGGTCAGGTCCTGTACGGCGGCCAACACCTTGGGGCTGAAGGCCTGCAGACGCATGGTATCCGCGCCGGCCCGCGGGGCCAGCGCGAACAGCACATTGTCGTTCCGCGAAAAGCGCGCGTAGAGCGCATCGAGGGCCCGCAGACGCGGGTTGTCCCGGTCGAAGTAGACCTCGTAGCTGCTCTCGAACCGCAGCCGGCCCAGCCCCAGCGCGAGACCACAAACCAGCAGCAGCACCAGCGCAATACACAGTCGCGGTCGCTCCAGCACCCAGCGCAGCGGCCAGACACCGCCAGACGATGTGTGGTCGCCGGCGCCTTTCAAGGTGCTGCCCGACGGCGCGTCTGTGCGTGGCGGGTGTGGACGATCTCGACCAGCATCAGTGACTTCGGGTCGCTACCGGCGCGATATGGTTCTCGGTCCTCACAGGTTCGCCTCGGAGAACACCAGGGCCGCATTGTGCCCGCCAAAGGCGAAGGATTCCGATACCGCGTTACGCACCGAGACACGTCGGCGCTCGCGGACGAAATCCAACGGCGCGATCGGTTCATCCAGATTCAGACTGGGGTGCACCTGCTGATCACGCAGCGTCAAGCAGGTCACCACGGCCTCCAGCGCACCGCTCGCGCCGATGCTGTGCCCGAGCAATGACTTCGTCGAGTTGACCATTACCTCGGAGCCGAACACCCGCTCGATGACACGCGCCTCGACCTCGTCGTTGTTGATGGTGCCGGTGCCATGCGCATTGATGTATTGGATGTCGTCGCTCGTCACGCCGGCGTCTTGCAGGGCGTTGCGTTGCGCGCGTTCGATGCATGCGCCGTCCGCGGCCAGGGCCATCATGCTCACCCCGTCGAAGCTCTCGGCGAAGCCGCGCAGCTCAGCGATAGCGGTGGCCGAGCGCGCCCGCACGCTGGCCTCGCTTTCCAGCACCAGCACCGCGGCGGCTCCCTGGCCGAGCACGAAGCCCGAACGACCGGCATCGAAGGGACGGTTGGCGGCGCACGGACCGCGCTCGTCACGTGCCAACGCCCGTGCCGTGTCAAAGGCCCGGAACAGCCCACCGTGCGGATCGTCGAAGTACTCGCTACCACCACACAGCGCCATGTCCACATAGCCGTCGCGGACCGCCCTGAACGCCTGTCCGATCGCGACCGTACCCGCCGCGCAGGCCATCGAGCACATGCTGGCGACACCCTGCAGACCGAACTTCACCCCCAGATAGGCGGCGACCGCGTTCGGCATGATCATCGAAACGGCGAACGGATTGAAGCGTTGCGCGGGTTCGACGCTGCGCGCGAAGGCCGCCAGCGGATCGCGGTCCGAGCCAGCATCGACCGCGGTTCGGGCCTGATCGGCGCCATCCTTGTTCATCTCCGCTTGCAGCCTCGCCAACGGCCGGAACAGGAGCTGATGCGATTGGTGCTCCATGAAGCTGGTCACACCGCCCACCCCGGTGCCCATGAACACACCACAGCGTGTCGCGTCCAGCTCCGGGATGCGCAGCGCGTTGGCTCGCCGATCGGCGAGCTCGACATCCAGACCCGCATGCCGAACGGCGCTCAGCGCCGCGCACACGGCGTTCAAGGTGACCGGGTCGTGCTGCACCAGCTCATTGCGCGAAAGGCCACTGGCACGATAGTCCGGTCTCGGACAGGGCACCCACACCCGGCAGCGATAGTCGCCGTGCTGCAGCCAGCGATCTGGTATCGGCTCGACCGGGCTCTGCCCTTCGAGCATGGCCTGCCAGACCCGCTCCAGGTCCTGCCCGAGGGCACAGACCACCCCCAGACCGGTGACGAACACGCGCCGGCCCATTCAGTGGGATTCCTGCGTGCGCATCGAGATCACGTCGACGATGTCCTGCAGGGATTGCAGGTGCTCCGCCTCCTCCTCGGTGATGGAACCACCGAACTCGTCCTCGATTGCAATGAGCAGGGAGAATCGGTCGAGCGAATCCGCCTCGAGGTCGTCGACCAGCCGCGCCCCCAGATCGTTGGGACGCTCCTCCAGCGAGAGCACCTCGGTGACCACGTCCAGCACCTTCTGGACGATCTCGTTCGTAGTCATGCAATACCCCCTGAACCCGGCACACCACCGGACCTGTCAGTCGATCGATGCGGGCCCGGCCGCTCCGGCTGGTGCACGGTCGCGCCTGGACGGACCCGCCTTCGAGCCCTTTGACGCTGCGCGCGAACGGATGCTGCCCACACAGGGCGTGAGCACACCGCGACGCCACCCCGCTGCAACACGGCTGGCGTTACGTGCGAGAATCGAGCTTGCGAGAACAGCCGGGACTGGAGACGCTGAGCCTCGAAGGATGACCCGGCAGGGAGGAACCCGCGCGCTGGAACGCCGCGCGTGCCGCACAGCACATTTCGATCTCGCAGCGCTGCGTGTACAACGTTGCCGATGATGCATCCAGTACTTTTTACAAAACTTCACGCTTCGTCATATATCATCAGGAACCACGCGATTCCGGTGCCTCGGCGACAGCCCGTGACGGCAGCAGGCATCGCCAGGATTGCGCGCGTGTCCTGAGGGCCGCCAAGTGTACGTCGGCAACGATGCGATTCGATGCTCGAGAACGACAACAATCGTTTCAACTCGCCACGGTCGGGCCGGCGGGACACTCGCGGCACGATCAAGTGGACGGTCGCCTCGTCCAAGGCGCTCAGCCGCGGCGATGCTCGATTCGCTCGGCGTGCTAACCATCGTGCGCCGACGGGCACTCAGAAGCGGGCATCAATCTTCACGACTGCCGAGGCGCCCGGTATGCCGCACACTAAAGCTTTGCCATGCAGCGTCGTCTGTACCCTCGGGGCAGCGCTGCTTCATTCCCGCCATGGAATGAAGCAGCGTCTTCCCAGCGCGCGTGTCCCCGACCCGTGCGGCCATCTTGCAGGTCCACACACGCTGGCAGTGCCTGATCCGGCGCTGTCGTGCGCCCGTACACCTCGCGCGACGCGTTCGCGCGCTGCGACCCCCTGATCCCATCATGCTTGCCGTGCTCAAGGAATTCACGCCACGCGCTCTGGCTCGGAACGTCTCCCGAACCGCGGCCAGCGAGTTCGAGCAAGGCGTCATCCGCATCGCCATTCTCGGCCTGATCCTCACCTACGTCGTCATTCGTGGCTTCACGGTGGCGAGCTTCGAGCATTACCAGCCGGTGCTGATCACACTGATTACCTACCTGCTGGTCTCCATGGCCTTGATGCTGAGCTTCGCGCGCTGGCCGATGAAATCCGACGTCCGCCGCTCGGCCACGCTGCTGATGGACCTCGGGGCCACCACCATCACCGGCCTGTTCACCTATCAGGACCTGGCCATCTCCTTCATCGTCTACATGTGGCTGTCGGTCGGCTATGGTGCGCGCTACGGCCGTCCCTATCTGATCGCGGCCAGCGCCCTGGGCACGCTGGGTTTCTGCGTGATCCTGAAGCAGTACCAGGGCTTTTGGGACGATCATCGCTCGGTGGCGCTGGGCTTTGCCTCCACCCTCGTGATCATCCCGATGTTCGTCGCCTCGCTGATCGCCAAGTCCGAGCGCGCCAAGCGCGACGCGGAACGAGCCCGAGCCGAGGCGGAGAGTGCCAATCGGGCCAAGTCGCAGTTCCTGGCCAACATGAGCCATGAGATCCGCACTCCGCTGGGCGGGGTCATTGGCATGACCAGCCTGCTCGAGGGCACCCGGCTGGATCGCGAGCAACGCGAGTTCGTCGACACCATCCAGGCCTCGGCCAAGACCCTGCTATCGGTCATCGAGGACATCCTCGACATCTCCAAGATCGAGGCCGGCAAGACCCTCATCGAGCTCATCGAGTGCGACATCCGCGATGTGCTCACCTCGACCACACGCATGCTCGAGCCGCAGGCACGCAGCAAGAACCTGGACCTTCGGATAGCGGTCGAGCCGCAGTGCCCGCGCTGGGTGCGGGCCGATGCCTTGCACCTGCGCCAGATCCTCATCAACCTCATCGGTAACGCGATCAAGTTCACCGAGCACGGCCATATCGATGTCCGTCTGGGCGTAGTCCGAGGCGCCGCCGACATCTGGCGCCTGCGCTTCGAGGTCGCCGACACCGGCATCGGTATCGACGCTCACGCCCAGGCCCAGATCTTCGACAGCTTCACCCAGGCCGATCAGTCGACCACCCGTCGCTTTGGCGGCACCGGGCTCGGCACCACGATCAGCAAGCACCTGGTCGAGCTGATGGGCGGCTCTATCGGTGTGCACAGCGAGGTCGGCGTCGGCAGCTGCTTCTGGTTCGAGATCGAGGTGCAGGCGGTGCCCACGCTGCAGGCCGCGCACACCGGCGAGCTCTCGCATACGCACGTGATCGTGGTCGACGAATCCGGCCAGGACCGCGCCGGACTGAGCACGTTACTACATGACTGGGTGGCCTCCGTTGAGATCGCGCGCGCGCCGGCACAGGCCCTGGCGCGACTGATCGTCCTGCACAGCGCCGGTCGCCGCTGTGCCGCAATCGTCGTGCAGGACAACCAACGTACGTCCGGCGCCGCCATCCACCCCACCACCGATCCGACCCAGTTCGCCGGCTCGGTCAAACGTCAGCCGGAGCTGGCCAGCACCGCGTTGCTCCTGATTGCCAACCGCACCAGCGCGGCCAGCCTCACCCGTCACCTGAAGGCCGGCTACAGGGCGGTGCTGGGGATGCCCGTCGACAAGTCCCTGCTGTTCAACGCGCTGCTCGGCGACATCGACGAGCCGCTCGCCGACGAGCCGGTGGTGAGTCGGCTGGTCGACCATCTGCCCGCGGCGACCGCCAGTCGAAACGGCGCCGCGGCGGCCGAGTGTCACCACATCCTGCTGGTCGAGGACAACCCCATCAACCGCCGGGTGATCTCGATGATGCTCGAGCGCGGCGGACATCGCGTCACCGTCGCCGAGGACGGCGATGAGGGTCTGGAGCGACTGCTGGAGGAGCGTTTCGACCTCGCCATCGTCGACATGCAGATGCCCAATCTGGGCGGCCTCGAGGTGATGCAGCAGTTTCGCTTCGGCGCGGGCCTGGGCAACCGTATGCCGTTCATCGTGCTGTCGGGCAACGCCACGCTGGATGCGAAGCGTGAGTGCGAGGCCGCGGGCGCGGACGAGTTCATCACCAAACCCATCGAGGCAACGGCTCTGCTCGATTCGGTGAGCGTGGTCATGGCGCGCGCTCAGGACCCGGACGACGTCTCCGCAACGCCCCACGGCAACGTCGTCGGGGGTGAGCCACTGCGTGCCGGGCTGGACGACGATCACCCGGCGGCGCCACGGGCCGACGATCGCTCCGCGCTGGCCGGCGGCACGCCCAGCACGACGCCCAGTACGATGCCCGGTTCGATGCCCGGTTCGACGACCAATACGGCATCGGGCGCGAGCAGCGCCGAGCTCATCGCCTCCCTCGAGTGGATGCTCGACGCATTGCAGACCGCGTTGGAGCAAGACAGACCGAATGCGATCGTCGCTCGCCTCGCCGAGATCACACGCTACGCCGCCACGCTGGGCGCGCCGCGCCTGACCAGCATGACGCGGCGGCTGCTGCAAGCACCCGGTATGGACACCGACGAGATACGTGCTCGCCTGCCGAGCCTGCGCTCGGAGCTCGAATCATGCCGAGATGCCTGCCTGCGGCAGGACGAGCGACGAGACAGCCTCAACGGTCGGCGTCAGCCACGCGGCTGAGCGGCCGGCCGACGCCTCAGGCGACCTCGCGAGCGGCCCTGGCCGGCGCCGCCGCGGCACTCGGCCGGCCTTCGAGGACACGCTTGTTCTGTCCCCGCAACAACCAGGTCATCGCCTTGAGGTCGCGCTCACTGAGCTGCATGGCCGAGTCGACCCACAGCTCCATCACGTCGCGCAGCTCGTCGTATTGAATCGGGTTGACGCGATTGCGCATGCGCAGCACCGCCTGCAAGGTAATCTTGCGACGCTCGAATCGCTGCACGAACTCACGCGCCTTCAGCCAGCCTTCGCCGGGCTTGGCCAGCACGTCGATGATGCCCATCTCGTGCAGCTCGGCGGCGCTGTAGAGCTTGCCACTCGATATCATCCGTTCGACCTGCCCCGGGGCGAGCCGTCTGGCCAACAGGCTGTAAGCGCCCATCCCCGGAAACATGTTGAACAACACCTCCGGGAAGCCCATCTGCACCGAAGGCTCGGCAATGATGAAGTCACACGACAGCGCCGATTCGAAACCAGCGCCCAGGGTCGGACCGGTCAGCACCGCGATGGTCGTGACCTGATTGTCGAGATTGCGGATGTTGTCGTACAGCACGTCTATGCCCAGACGGGCATAGTCGTACAACGCGTTGCGGTCCCCGGCCTGAATGGCATCGAGAAAGAACTGCAGATCGCCGCCCAGCAGCAGGCCTTCGTCGGCCGCCGAGCCGGCCAGCAGGAATCGCACCGGGCTATCGAAGCCCTCGCTGTCCAGCATTCGCAGCTGATCGCGCAGGGTGCGCTGCAGGTAGCGCAGCTCGGCGAGCACCGACGGGGTGAAGGACGGTCTGGGATCGGGCTTGATCCGGTAGGTGAGGGATCTGGACTCGCGGTCCAGATCGAGTTCCAGAGTCTTGAAGGTCTGTTCCCAGACAGGTCTGGAGGATGCGGTGGTCAAGCCGCACTGAAGCTCCTGGCGCATGGGCTATCGTCTCCACTACACGAGCGAAGCACCCGTTGTATCGTTTTGTGGGTAGATGCTCGCTCGAAACGCCCGCTCACGCGTTCCTACACGTAGATGCGGGCCGGCAGATTTGCGATGTGCAGGCCGCTGGCAGGCACACCACGCCCCTTGCGGCGCGCCCTATGGACAACTCGACCGGAAGCTCGTTCGCTGCAAGCCATGGACATCGGCTCACCAGGAGAAACTCCCGTCGGAAGTGCAGCCTGTCCCGAGAATAGCAGAGAAATCCACTTCCACATTCGCGCCCGAGTGGGAATTTTCATTGATTTCTTGACCATCGTCCCAGATACCAAGACCCGCATTCCTGAACCGCGCCGGACGCCATCGGCACCTGCCAGGCTCCAGTGCGCCACGATCGCAGTTGGCGCAGGCACAATCGGCGCGGGACGAAACGACCGCGTGGTCGACAGCCCCCACTGCGCGCCTGCCGTGGCTATACTCGACCGGCCCATAGCGCGTTCGAGCCGACGATACCCACCCTTCTCGACGTGGCCACCATCGTTTCATGACCGACAAAGCGAATCTGCGCAGTGCATTCGAGCAGCTCTCGAATCCGAACGTGCTGGCGATGCTGTTCCTGGGCTTCTCCGCCGGCCTGCCCATCCTGCTGATATTCTCGTCGCTGTCGCTGTGGCTGCGCGAGGCCGGCGTCGAGCGGAGTGCGGTCACCTACTTCAGCTGGGCCGCTTTGGGCTACTCGTTCAAGTTCATCTGGGCGCCGCTGGTCGACCGCCTGCCGCTCCCGGGTCTGACACGCAGGCTCGGTCGACGGCGGGGCTGGCTGATGGCATCCCAGCTCAGTGTGATGCTGGCGATATGCCTGATGGCGATGGTCGATCCGGCACGCATGGACCTGCGTTGGATGGCCGTCGCGGCGATCCTGCTGGGTTTCTCCTCCGCGACCCAGGACATCGTCATCGATGCGTTTCGAATCGAAGCCGCGGATCCACGGCTGCAGGCGATCATGTCCTCCATGTACATCGCCGGCTACCGGCTCGGCATGCTGGCCGCGGGCGCCGGCGCGCTGGTGCTGGCCGAGCAGCTGGGCAGCAGTGCGCAAGACTATCTGTACCCGGCCTGGCGCTGGAGCTATCTGTGCATGGCGGCGCTGATGGTGATTGGTCTGGTCACCACCTGTCTGGTCAGGGAGCCGGAACGGGCCAGTGCACCGCAAACGCTCAGCGTTCACACCTATCTGGGATTCATCGGTCTGTTCGTGCTGGCGGTGCTCGGATTCGTCGCCGCCTACGTCTACAGCTCGGCGTCGATCGCCGGGATTCGAGAGACCCTGGCCGCAATGCTGGACAATCGCGCCCTGGCCGGCGTGCTCAGCGAGGGCATTCGGCTGTGCCTGGGGCTCGCGGCATTCGCCGGCGTGGCCTTTGGCCTGATCCGGCTCGGCTGGGTGGAGGCGGCGCTCGTCCGCCAGACCTATGTCGCGCCGGTTGCCGACTTCTTTCGTCGTTACGGTCTGAAGAGCGCCGCCATCCTGCTCGCCCTCATCGGCCTGTACCGGGTCTCGGACATCGTGCTCGGTGTCATCTCCAACGTCTTCTACCAGGATCTGGGATTCAGCAAGACGCAGATCGCGACCATCGTAAAATCCTATGGCCTGGGCGCGACCATCGCTGGCGGCTTTCTCGGCGGCGTGCTCGCGATCCGCTTCGGCGTCATGCGCATCCTGCTGCTCGGCGCCGTGCTCTCGGCGGCGACCAACGTGCTGTTCATGTGGTTGGCCCAGACGGGCGGCCACGAGCTCGGTCTGTATCTGGTCATCACCGCGGACAATCTCTCGGCGGGTCTTGCCAGCACCGCGTTCGTGGCCTTCCTGTCGGGCTTGACCAACATATCTTTCACGGCCATGCAGTACGCTTTGTTCAGCTCCTTGATGACCTTGATCCCCAAGGGCCTGGGGGGCTACTCGGGCAGCATGGTCGATGGCCTGGGCTACAGCGAGTTCTTCATGGTCACCGCGTTGATGGGGGTGCCCGTGATCGTGCTCATCGTCTATATCCAGCGTACCCGGATCCTGAGCATGGACCCGCTACCCGAGCAACGCTGAGCGAACGCGGCCAGAGCTTTGCTCGAGGCCCCCGAGCACTCCACGCCTGATGAGGACCTGCATGAGCAACCATTCCACGCACGCCTATCCACCCCAGACCCACTCGATCGTAATCGGCTACGTGCTATGGATCCTCGGCTTCATGGGCGCCCATCGCTTCTACTATGGGCGCCCGATCAGCGGCACCATCTGGTTCTTCACCCTCGGCCTGCTGTTGGTGGGCTGGCTGGTCGACCTGTTCCTGATCCCGAGCCTGCAACGCAGCGCCAGCTATCGCTACATCGACGGACCGAAGGACTACAACCTGACCTGGCTGCTGCTGGCCTTCACCGGCTTGTTCGGCCTGCACCGCTTCTATCTGGGCAAGTGGGTGACCGGGATCGTCTACCTGTTGAGCGCTGGCCTGCTGGGCATAGGCATCATCTACGATTACTGGACCCTGAACGGCCAGGTCAGCGAGATCAACAGCGCCGCGCGTTACTGATCGCGGCTGAGGACATTCTGGGTTCGGACGCTCAGCTGCGTTGCTCGAGCTCGGCCAGCGTGCGTGGCCAGTTCGCCTTCAACAAACGGGACAGCGCCCGGTCGGCCAGCAGTCGACCACCCGTCTGGCATCTCGCGCAGTAGTTGCACTCGTTCTCGGCGTAGACGATCCGCTGGATCGGACTTGCGCAGGCCGGGCACGGCTGGCGGTAGCGACCATGTACCGCCATGCCGTCGCGAAACGCGGTGACCTTGTCCGGGAAGCCCTCTCCCACCGCCTCGCGGGTGCGCTGCAACCAGCCTTGCAGCACCTTGCGCGTGGCATCGAACAGGCACTGCCACTGCGCGTCGTCCAACGCGTGGGTCTGCTTGAAGGGCGACAGGCGCGCCGCGAACAGGATCTCGTCCGAATAGGCATTGCCGATGCCGCTCAGGATCCGGGGGTCGGTGAGCGCCCGTTTCAGCGTGTGATTCTCCGCCAGCATCGCCGTCTTGAACCGGTCCAGGCTCGCGTCGGCCAGCTCCAGACCGCCACGATCGAAATCGGCCAGCGCGTCGCGTCCTTGCAGCACGTGCATCGCGGCACGCTTCTTCTTCGAGACCTCGCTGAACAAGAAGCTGCAGCGCTCGAAGTCGAGCATCGCGAGCGCGCCACGCGCCGGCAGCGGCGCCGCCGGCTTACGCAGCCTGAGACGTCCAGCGATCATCAGATGCAGCAACAAGAATGCGTCGCCCTCGAAACCGAACACGATCTGCTTGCCCAGACGCCAGACGTCGGCCGTGACCCGCTCGTATAGATGCTGAAGCGGCGGCTCCACGCTGCGCAGCACGAAGGGACTGGCCAGACGCACCGACTGCAGACGCTGTCCGACGACATACGCGCGCAGACGCTCCACATAGACCTCTACGTCCGGCAGCTCCGGCATTGATCCATCCTCGTTGCTGGCATGCGCCCCGACCGCTCGCGCCCCGGCCGCGACACGCCGGACGGGTCGGGGGCGAACCGCTGGCGGGCCGCTTCGAGTACGATACCTCGAACGTCAGCAACCCGACGGACTCGAGTGATGCATCAGCCCGACCACGCGCCCACCTCAGCCAGCCCGGCCACCCCGGGTGCCACGGGCAGTGTAGCCGGCGAGCACGAGCTACGGCGCCTGCGAGACAGCCTGCGCGCGCGCTTCGCGGCCTTCCTGCCGTCCGCCTCGGTGCTGACCGAGGCCGAGGACCTGCGACCGTACGAATGCGACGGCCTCACAGCCTATCGACGTCTGCCGCTGATCGCGGTGCTGCCGGAGACCACCGAGCAGGTCCGCCAGATCATGCGTATCTGCAGCGAGCTGGGCGTACCGGTGGTCGCGCGTGGCGCCGGCACCGGTCTGTCCGGTGGCGCGCTGCCGCTCGAGCGTGGCGTGCTGCTGAGTCTTGCGAAGTTCAACCGGATCCTGCACGTGGACACCGCGAATCGCTGCGCGATCGTGCAACCGGGAGTTCGCAACCTGGCCATCTCCGAGGCCGTCGCAGCACTCGGCTTCTACTACGCGCCGGATCCCTCGTCACAAATAGCCTGCAGCATCGGCGGCAACGTCGCCGAGAACTCAGGCGGCCTGCACTGCCTGAAGTACGGGCTGACCGTGCACAACATCCTCAAGCTGCAGGTGGTCACCGTCGACGGCGAGCTGGTCACCATCGGCAGCGACGCGCTCGACACCCAGGGCCTGGACCTGCTCGCACTGATGACCGGGTCGGAGGGCCTGCTCGGGGTGATTGTCGAGGTCACGGTCAAGCTGTTGCCTAGGCCCGAGTGCGCGCGTGTCCTGCTCGCGGCCTTCGACGACGTACAGTCGGCCGGCGGCGCGGTGGGCGCGATCATCGCCCGCGGCATCATCCCGGGTGGACTGGAGATGATGGACAACTTCGCGATCCGCGCGACCAACGATTTCTGTGGCGCCGGCTATCCGGTCGACGCCGCCGCCATCTTGCTGTGCGAGCTCGACGGCACCGAGCGCGAGGTCGAGGACCAGATCGACCAGGTGCGCGCGCTGCTCGAGGACTGCGGCGCCACCGAGGTTCGGCTCGCCCGTGACGACGCCGAGCGGATCCGCTTCTGGGCCGGACGCAAGGCGGCGTTCCCGGCCGTCGGCCGCATCTCGCCCGACT
>JAGRHX010000223.1 GCA_020444775.1 Gammaproteobacteria bacterium | reverse complement strand
GATGTCCCACAGCGCGATATCGATGCCCGAATGCGCGTACACCACCGGGCCGTTGCGCCCGAAGAGGTGGAAGGACTGCGCGGCCTCGCGGTGCAACGCATTGATATCGGTCGGGTCCTTACCGATGAACCAGGGCGCCACGTAGCACTCCAGGGCCTTCGCGGTGGCCGGGATGATGGTGTGGCCGAAACCCTCGCCCCAGCCGCTGATCCCGGCATCGGTACGCACCTCGATCAGCAGATGGTCCATGGTCGGGAAACGCAGCCCGGCGAATTCCTGACGCGGCGCCCCCATGTCGAAGGGAATACGCACATAGTGAGCATGGATGGCGGTGATCTTCATGGTGCTCCTCTCTTGGGGCTGAGTGCGAGGACTGGATCGTGGGCTGCGTCCCGCCCGGCGCGCGCCAGGGCTCCGAGCCCGGTTGGCCGCGCGAGCATTCGAGCATAGCATCGAAACACGCCGCGCCGCCCGCCAGCTTGCGTGGCGAGCAGCCATCAACCATCGAAAACCATCGAAGAGGAGCGATCACATGAGCGACATCACCATCGTAGCCACCGGCTTCGGATTTCCAGAGGGGCCGGTGGTCTGCGCGGACGGTTCCGTGGTGCTCACCGAGATCCGCAACGGCCGCTGCAGCCGGGTGGACGCCGACGGCAAGGTCAGCCTGTTCTCGGATACCGGCGGCGGGCCGAATGGCCTCGCGATTGGCCCGGACGGTGCCTTCTATCTCTGCAATAACGGCGGCAGCCGCTATGTGGAGGGGACCTCCATGGGTCAGGGCCCGCACCCCGACTACGAGTACGGCTACATCCAGCGCATCGATCCGGCGAGCGGCGCGTGCACCACGCTGTACACCGCGTGCGACGGCCACAAGCTATCGGCTCCGAACGATCTGGTCTTCGACACGCACGGCGGTTTCTACTTCACCGATCTGGGCAAGCGCTACGCGCGCCACCGCGACCACGGTGGGCTCTACTACGCGCTACCGGACGGCTCGAAGATCGTCGAACTGGCCTACCCGATACTCAGCCCGAACGGCTGCGGCCTGTCACCCGACGGCAAGACCTTGTACGCGGCGGACACCGAGGGCGCCCGACTGTGGGCTTTCGAGATCGAAGCCCCCGGGGTGCTGCGCAAGCCGGAGCCCTTCCACCCGCACAGCGGCCGGGTGATCGCCGGACTGCCCGGTAACGCCCGCTTCGACAGCCTCGCGGTGATGGCGAGCGGCAACATCGCGGTTGCCACCTTGAACACCGGCCACATCACGGAGATCACACCCGGCGGAGAGATCGTGCGCTCGGTGAAGGTGCCGGACATCTATCCGACCAACATCTGCTTTGGCGGCGACGACATGCGCACCGCGTACATCACCCTGTCAGACAGCGGTCGGCTGGGCATGATGCGCTGGCCCGAGCCGGGTCTGAAGCTCAACTATGCATGATCTCCTGGGGATGATCTCCCGGGGATGACCTTCCGGAGCTGAGCTTCGAACCCGTCGCCCAGCGGACGCCGACCGGCCCCTCAGGCCCGCCGGCGTCCGCGGCGCAGCCCGACCAGCACCAGCAAGCCGCCAAGCGCGCTCAGCCCCCACCAGGGCAGCGGTACCTGACGTTCGTCGTCCATGGCCAGCAGCGGATTCGGGTCCACCCTGTCACTGAGACCATCATCGTCGGTGTCGCCGTCGAGCGGGCTGGTCTTCAGCACATAGGCCTCGGTGCAGTCGTCGAGCCCGTCGCGGTCCCAATCACTGTAGCGCGGGTCGTCAAAGGCGAAATCCGCGACTGCGATGTCGTCGCCACCCGAGTCCTCGTCGAAGACCACCCGGCCAATCGGTCGATTGGCAATCAGCGACAGCGTATAGGTGCCGTTGGCCGGGAAGGCGTCGTTCGCCAGGCGGCCGATGAGTAGGTTGTCCCTGTCATAGACCTGTAGCGACTCGGCATTGTTGCCGTTGCTGTCGCGGATCACGAACGATACCGCGTAGGCCGGCGGGCCATCTGTGGGAAACGAGATCTCGAAATCGTCGTCCTCCCGGTTGTCGATGTCGCCAACCGACAGGGCATTGTCGAAGTTGGCGAGGTTGCCGTTGCCCTCGTCGTCATCGAAGGTGAATGCGGCGCCGCTTTGCAGCGTGCGCACCTTGAAGGCCCTACAGCGGCCGCTCGGATCGGCGGTGAAGGTGAGCGTGCTGCCAAGACCGCGGTTGCGACCCGGTGGACTGCTCACCTCTTCGGCCAGGGCGAGGATCGCGCTGGTGGTCGGGAATTCCGTGATCGCCCCGCCGCTGCTGACCCGCGCGTCACGCGACCAGCTGATCTTGTCATTGACATAGAAATCGACCCGCGCGGGTCCGGGCTCATAGCGGTAGATGACCTTGGCCGTATAGCTGAAGCCGTGCTTGAAACGGGTCGTGCCCTGACAGGCGGCGAGCACCGCCACCTCGCAGCCGAGCTTGACCGTGCCCTGCGACAAGATCTCGGTGCTCAGCTTGAAGGTGCCGCCTGCCGAGTAGTACTCGAGCGAGCTGGCCGGGAGGGTGAAGTTGATGGTTACCGGTCCGCTCGTGTCGGGCGGGTTGGTGTCGATGGCCGCGCCGAAGAAACTGCTATCGGATCCGAAGCTCTGAGTGGCGAAGAAGTCGGCGGCAGGCACCGAAGGCACGCCGCCGATGATCGGCGGATCCTGCCGATTGTCGTTGTAGCCGGGGATCCCTATACCGTAGCTGGCGCTGCTGTCGGACTCGATACCAAAGGTGCACAGGATTATCAAGACGAGCGTCTCGCACAGGCCGGAGCGTTCGTGCTCGGTGGTAGCGGTGGCGGTGAACTCGATGCGAACGCTGAGCAGCGTGCCGAGCGAAGGATCGAAACGGGGAAAGGTCAGGCTCTCGTAGCTGACCGCACGCGCCGAGTTCTCCACCTCATAGCCGACGAACGGAATGAGCTGTGCTCCGGCGGTGTCGACGTTGTAGGCGAGACTGTCACTGCCAGAGCTTCGATAGGTGAGCGTCTCGACGGCGTCCGCCGGTCTCGCCGTGCACAGTGAAAGCAACAATGCCAGGCACCAGGCAAACGAAGGCCACCGACGTGGCGTGCACGAATGATTCTGCATGATAGTCGTCGTTCGATTCGTTGGATGCGCAAAGCGGTACCACCACTTCGCTCATTCCAGATCCACCCGTGCGAGCCATTGCCCTCCTTGTACAGCTCTGCGATGTGCAGCTCCGCGATGCCCGCGCGCGAGCGAGCGGCCCGGATATATCCGGATCGACGCTGCCAAGCATGGAAATCCCGACTCCGTCTTCGTATCGACTCGGTCGGTCAGACGACATCCGCTGTCATCTGGATCGGTCCCTGGTGGACCAGTCCATCGCGGTTCAGCGGATGGGACTTCAGCGAATGGGATTTAACGTGCCCCCTTCGGGAGCCAGCAGGAATGACCATTCTGATTCGCGGGCCAAGGCCCACGTGTCTCGACTATGCAGAATGATTCGCATTCGATCAATGCGCGCGCGGCCGGTTCATCGACCAGTTCACGCCCAAAGCGCGAGCTGGACGTGGATGGGAATCGCGCGACGAGATTGACCCACGTCCACAACCACGCATCCCAACAGATCGAGGCTGCATCAATTGTTCGCGCAGCGAAGGCTTCGTGCGCACCATCACGTCATGCGCCAGCACCTGAGGCAGCGCATTCATTGTTCCTTGGACGAGCTAAACGCCGCCCAGGTAAACGAACCCTGAACGCAGCGTTCAGCGGCCCCGGTGATCGGCCTCACCCTGACGACGTGGATGCGCGTAGGGATGCTCGTACTCCGGGTCGATGTGCTCGACGGCCGCCAGTCGCGCATGTGCATCGCGACAGATGGCCGCCATCTGATCCTCGGTACGGTAATGAATCGCACGCTGGGCCTTCATCTCCTCGGTCTCGACCGGCGGCGCGTCCAGATAGGCGCGCACCGTCGCCGCCAACGCCTCCAGCGGTGGCACCTTGTCGGTATAGCCGAGCTCGGCGCGGATCCGATGCGTGTCGAACAGCTGATGATGTGAGTTGCGTCGATTGAGCATCAGATCGCGTGCCGGAAACGCGAGTGGCCCAGGCACATTGATCGGCTCCAGGGTCGCGCCCATGGTCTGCGTGATCACCTCCACCCACTGCGCCAGGGTCAACTGATGGCAGTCGCCGGCGTTGTAGATCCGTCCCCCTGCGACATCGCTCCTGTCGAGCGCGAGCAGCACCGCCTCGGCCATGTTCTCACCGTACCCACGGGTCAGCAGGGTCAACCCGCCATCGGGCAGCACGATGTGCTTGCGGCCATCGAGGATCCGTCGCATCACCGCCCACTCCGCCGGGCGTAGCTGCCGCGGACCGTAGATGATCGGATAGCGCAGATGGGTGGCGACATAGTCGCCGGCGTCATGACGCGCCATCACCGCGTCCTCGGTGATGCGTGCCATATAGCCGAAGTGAAACTCCTGCGAGCTCTCGACCCGTGGCGCGGTCTCGGGCAGCGGCGTCTGCCAACCGACCGGAAACAGGCGTTCCGGCTGACGTGAGCCACGCATCCCCGGGCTGCCACCGATGGTGATCAGCCGGTCGGTATGACCCGCGACCACCTCCGCGACATGACGGATGCGCCCGTAGGTCGCGACGATCACATCGAAACGACGCCCTGCCAGCGACTCGGCCAGCGGCTCACGAAAGTGCGGATCGCTGACGATGCGCTCGACCTCATCCGGAATCTCCGGCGTGTCGTGCTTGCCTCGATTGAGGACCGCCACCTGGTACCCCCGTCGCAGCAGACCCTGCACGATGAACGGCCCGGTGGGACCGGTGCCGCCGATGACCAATGCCTTCATCCCCGCCTCCTTCGCTACGCTCACGTCGATTCGGTCCGCGACGAGCCTCCGCGCCCGTCGGCTCGACCATCGTCGCCGCCGGGCAGCGGGACGACTGACGACCATGCTGCCCGAATCCGACGCATCGGCCTATACTCGGTCACAGAAGGCCCTTACAGCGCCACATCATCGGGCGCAGACACAGCAGACGCAGGAGTCCGGCATGGCAGTCATACTGGGGACGGATGGTTATCGCTATCGGGTCGAGGACGGTTGGGCCAAGCTGCCAGCGGAGATGGCCTTCAACGCCGACGTGGCCGCGGTGGGTGTGGATGGCAACGACAACGTCTACGCCTTCAACCGCGGCAAGCACCCGATGTGCGTGTTCGATCGCGACGGCAACTTTCTACGCTCCTGGGGCGAAGGCGTGTTCGCCCGTCCGCACGGCCTGCACATGGCCCCGGACGAGACCTTGTGGCTGACCGACGACGGCGACCATACCGTGCGTCACTGCACACTGGACGGCAAGGTGCTGAGCACCATCGGCATCCCCGGCAAGCCGGCGCCGTACATGAGCGGCGATCCCTTCCACCGCTGCACGCACACCGCGCTGTCACCCGATTGCGACCACGTCTACATCTCCGACGGCTATGGCAACTCGCGGGTGCACAAGTACAGCGTGGACGGCAAGCGGGTGAAGTCCTGGGGCGAGCCCGGCACCGATCCCGGCCAGTTCAACATCGCCCACAACATCTGCTGCGATCCCAGCGGCTGGGTGTACGTGGCCGACCGCGAGAATCATCGGATCCAGGTGTTCGATGGCGACGGCAAATACGCGGGGCAGTGGAACAACATGCACCGCCCGTCCGGTCTGTTCATGGAATCGGGCAGCCGGACACCGCGCTTCTTCGTCGGTGAGATCGGCCCGGACATGGCGGTGAACATGGACATCCCGAACCTCGGCCCCAGGGTCAGCATCTACACCCACGAGGGCGAGCTGTTGGCCCGGCTCGGTCATGACCACGCCGGTCTCAACCCCGGTCAGTTCATCTCGCCACACGGCATCGCCGTGGACTCGCGTGGCGATATCTATGTCGCCGAGGTCTCGTTCACCAACTGGGGCCGCCGAGTGCGCGCCCGTGGCGAGGAGCTGCCCAAGGATCTGCGTAGCTTGCAGAAGCTGGTGAAGGTGGATTGATTCGACACCACCCTTTGACGACTCGGGAACGGCAACGCCCGACCAGGCACAAGGATGTGCATGGTTCCCCATTGGCTCGCTGGCCTGTGTCAACCGTCCGACCTCGCATCTGCCGCGCCACCAGATCTTGCCGCTTGCTCAACCGTCCCCTTCGTGAACTGCGATCCGGATCACGGCACCGATGCGTCCAGATGCCTGACCATACATCCGTGCGACGATCGCTTCGCCCCTCGAATCGGTCCAGCGCAGGCGCCGAACAGGCCGCACGGTAGCGGCCCCGGCAGATCGAGTCGTCCGGACTCGATACCAACAGGAGATCAGGGATGAACACTGCTCGTGCTCCATCGCCGTTCGCGCAGACCAACCGACTGTTGATCCTCGCCGTACTCACCTTCACCACACTGCTCGGTCTGACGCACGACAGCCACGCCGGCAACGACTACGACTGGGCACGCACCAGCGGCGTGCTGCGCCCCTGGTATCTGTACGACGCGGTCGGTCTGGGCGTGACCACGCCACAAGACGTCCTGCATCTGTACCGGCCGACCAAGAGCACCGTCGGCATCCTCATGGGCAACGGCCACACCGGCAACGATCGGCGCGGCTTCCTGGTCGACTATCACGCCGCCGGCGGCGCCGAGCTGTGGAACTTCGAGAACACCCACTTGTGGTTCGGCACCAACAATACCTGGCGCATGACCCTCACCAATGACGGCCGCCTGGGCATCGGCACACATCCGCACGACCTCAACGTCAGCGGCCACAGCAACAGCTCGCTGAAGCTCGACGTGCAGGGCATGCTGCGTGTGCACACGGTGCCGGTGTGGAACGGGCCGGGCAAGTACGACGTCACCTGGGCACGCGGCTGTCACGAGGGCAGCTGGGGCAGCACGGTATGCGGCGGCTTCGAGAACAGCCGGGTCATCACCCGCGAAGGCTCGTCACTGCGCTACAAGCAGAACATCGAGCCACTGGGCCTGGAGGTGGCGAGCCGAATCCTCGATATCGAGACCAAGACCTACGAGATGCGCGAAGGCTTTGGTCCCCCCGGTTACCGCTCGGTGGGTCTGATCGCGGAAGAGCTACACGAGGTCGGCCTGACCGATCTGGTGCTGTACGACGAAAAGGGTCAGCCGGACGGTGTGAACTACAAGAAGGTCGCGCTGTATACCAATGAGGTGGTCAAGGCCCAGGAGGCGACCATACTTCGACTCGAAGCCAGCGTCGCTCGGCAGGCCCATCTGCTCGAACGTCAGGCCGAGGCGATCGCGGCCCTCACCGCGCGACTCGATTCACTGAGCGCCCCGAAGCGCTGAGATCGGGCGAAAGGCGTCCCGATGCGCTCGCAATCGAGCACATCGGGACCCAGGACTCTTCAAGCACAGGCCGCGAGCAACGCTGACAGGTCGGCGGCCGTGTCCAGCCGTTCGACAGCTTCGATAAGGCGGCCGGTCTGCTCGGCACCCAGTGTCGGCTCGGCACAGCTGCGGAACTTTGCTTCCAGCTTGCGCCACTGCAGCGCCAGATCGCGCTCGGGGATCCCGGCATCGTAGCGCTCTCGATGCACCACCCCGTCGTGCAGATGCACGGTCACCTCGGCCACCTTCATCTTCATCCGCTCCACCGGCACGATGACCACCTTCTCGAACAAGGCCACCATCGCCGGGTCCTTGACGTTCGCGTCGCTATAGGTGCTGGTGAGCGCGGTGTCCGCGCCGGCCAGCGCCAGCGCGGCACAGAACCGCAGGCTGAACTTGCCTTCGAGGCCGGTCTCCGGCGTCGGGATGCCACAGATGTTCATGTACTCGCGCTGCACCGCGACCTCCACACGCTGAACGTCGTCCGGCTGGAAGGCCGCCTTGGCGCGGATCGCGCGGATCGCCTCGATGGTCGCGTGCACACCGTGGCAGGCGGCGTGGTACTTGAACAGCACCTGCTGGATCTCGAAGCCCTCACCGAGTCCGGCGAGCGCCGCTTGCGCATCGGCGCCGTCGCTCTGGGTGGCGGCAAAACCCATCGGTCGCTCCAGCACGTCGGCCCTGGAGGTGAAGCCACGCGCGACCAGCTGCGCGGCGAACAAGCCATTCTGCGCGGCCTTGCCGGCATGTAGCGGCTTGCACATGGTGCCGAACATGGCGCGCAAGCCCGCGGCCTGCGTTCCGGCCACGCCCATCGCCAGCGCGCACTGATGGGCATCCAGCCCGAGCAGACGCGAGGCCGCCACCGCCGCGCCAAACGCGCCGTTGGTAGCGGTCGAGTGCCAGCCACGCTCGTAGTGACCGTCACCCATGTAGACGTTGATCCGACACTCCGCCTCGACCGCCGCGACCAGCGCGGCGATGAAGTCACGCCCCGTGCTGCCCTGTTGCTCGGCCAGCGCGAGCAGCACCGGTGCGACGGGCGCGGTCGGATGACCGTGGAAGCGCTCCTGCACGTCGTCGAAATCGAGCGCGTGCGAGGCGCTGCCATTGACCAGAGCGGCCTGTGGCGCGCTGACCTTGCGGCCATCGCCAATCAGGGTCGCCTGCGGCGCGCCACCGTCGGCCAGCACCTGTTCGGTGAGCATCCGGGACAGCGGCTCGCGTTGGCCGGCTATGGTCACCCCCAGCCAGTCGAGCAGACAGTGCTTGGCGACCTCAACGGTCGCGCTCGGCAGATCTTCGAAGCGAAGAGCGGTGGCATGGTCGGCGAGCCGTCGGGTGACCGGCTGTTCGGTGGCGGTCGATGATTCGCGCAGTGTCTCGGACATGGCGGCCTCCTGGCGGGGTGACGATGCGATGATCGGGCGACGGCACGCCGTACCAGCGACGCCGCGCACAGCACCGAGTCTACGATTCGCAAGACCACAAGACGAGCCACCCCGTGCGGATGAGTCGAGCGGCCCGGGTCGGCCCGGGTCGGCCCGGGTCGGCCCGGGTCGGCCTGGAGCGGCCGCCCTCAGGTAATGGCATACGCCTGCAGCTCTCGTAGGGCCGTATCGAGCCAGGCATGCGAATCGATGGACACCTCGATCACCGGACGCTGTCGGTTCGCAGCCTCGCTGAGCTCCCAGCCGACCCAGCTGCCGGCGCGTCGGGCGTCTGTCCGATAGTCGGGTCCCACCAGGGCGACCACTGCCCGACATCGGTCCAGACCGACCCCGATCAGCGCTCGCAGAACCAGGTCTGGCGTTCGCGGTCGTGTGCGATACAGGACCAGCGAATCCAGCCAGACCGGGGTTCCACGTCGCGTCAGCGCCCGCGCAAGCTGCACGGCCGACCGCTGCGCCTCGTGCCACCTGTAGCTGAGGAACACGCCTTCGCGGCCGCCGCCCGGCCCCGCCGGCACCAGCCGCCGCCGCACCCAGTCCGCCGGTTCCGGGGCCAGGATCCGCCGCGGCCCGCGCAGCTGCCAACCGAAGCGCGACCAGTTCGGATCGCCTTCCTCGGGGACCAGCAGCCGCGCGAAGGGCTCGTGCTTGCGCCGACGTGGTACCAGTCGCAAACAGCGTAGCCAGGTGCTTACATCGAAGAACGGCGCGAGAAAGCTGTGCTCGTCAGCAACGGCCACCACGGGGCAACGGGTTCCGCGTGTCCAGCTATGACCGTAGATCTGTAGCAGGCCGCGGTCCCGCTCATCGACGAGCCGGTCGTCGGGTCGCAGCACCCGGTCGACCGTGATTCGAGCGACCAGAGAAGGCACCCGGCCATAGCTGGCCTGCAGCAGGGTGATCACCCACAGCCGGTCGCCGGTCGCGATGCCGTCGAAGCTGACCGCGGCCGAGCTGTAGGCGACCGGTCGCCCCGGTGTGCCGGCCGCTACCGAAAGACGGCGCCAGGCAACCACACGGTTCGGACTCAACAATGCAAGCCAATCGGTCATGAGCCGCGATTGTCGATCTCCTCTGAGACAGGTCGTTGATCGATATCAAGCGGACAGATCCGGGTGCAAGCGCTCACCGCCACGGAACATCGGCAGACCAGGGCCAGGACCGCGGCAGACCAGGAGAGCGCAGCGCTTCGATCGACACCACGCACACGCCTGCCACCAACCGTGGGTTGACGGAGTCGGGCCCGCGTACACCGACATCGTGTGATCGCGAGGTTGCGGCAGCGTAAACCGCGCTACTCGGCCGCCAGCCGCTGCAGGTACTTGTGGCTGTCGTCCGACTGCAGACGTACCCACATGGGTTTGTGATCGGAGAGCTGATAGGTACGCCAGGTGTGATAGTAACGGTCCAGACGCTCGGGGCTTAGATGGTCGCCATTCGGCGTCTGCGCCGCGATGCTACGGTATTGCGCCACTGCATCGTCGCGGAACACGCTGTCGAACAGTTCGAACACACCTGCATTGCGCTGGCGTGGGTCATCGCTCTGCTGGTCGATGTACTCCAGCACCTCGCGCCGGGTCTTGAAGGCGATCTGGTCGTAGTACTTGCTGCGGTCGATGTTGCTGGGTCTACGCAAGGCCTGCGGCACCTCGAAACCGCTGCGCAACAGCGCCTGCATCGTGTTGTGCTCCGGGTGGACGATGTTGAAGTCCCCGAGCAAGATGATGGCACGACCTAGCCGCAAGGCGTCGTCCGCCCGCTTCCCGAGATACGTGGCTATGGCCCCGATCTCTTCGATACGCTCCTGCAGCTTGGTGCCCGAGTCATCACCGTAATAGATGTGCACCGTGCAGACGTCGAACTTTAGCCACCCCGACTGGAAATTGGCCGCGAACGGGCTTCGCCGGAACTGTTTCCCCGCCACCACCTTGTTGCCATTGACCTCGAGCTCCGCCCGACTGATCAGCATGGACGCCGGTAGCACGATCTCTCCGACGATCTTCTGGAACCAGACCTTGCGCCGGTCCCACAGATAGGTGAGCCGCTCACCGTTGCCGCCCAGCGCGCTGTCGGTGACGTCGGTGGCGATGTAGTCGAAGTTGGGTCCCAGCAGATCCATGATCCGCTCCCATTCAGGCAGCTCGTTGACCTCCTGCACGGCCACGAAGTCGAAGCGCGAGAGGATCTCGGCGATGTAGAAGTAGCTCTCCGGCAGACGCTCACCGTTGCCCCGCCGGTTCGACTTGCCCAGATCGCGGATATTCCAGGTCGCCAGCAACAGATTGCTGTCAGAGTCCTTGGCCGGGAGATCGGTGTCGAGCTGTGCCCGCAACGCCTGCAGGTTGCGGATCACGCGCGGCCGATCGCCAGCGGGGATGTCGTAACGGAGACGGTAGTACTGCATGGGGATGTCCTGAAACGTGCCGACCAGATCCTGTGAGCTTCTCATGGCCGTTCCTGGTCCGGGAACGACGGTCAGCTTCAGGGTCTGGAGGCACTGTTGATAGATGATAGATCCCGGCTGCGGGTCCGCTCAGTCCGCTCGACGCGGTTCAGCCTTGCCACTACCACCGGCCAGACATCGTCCAGCGAGGCGGCATCACGACCGTGGGTTCGGCCAGGCAGTAGGCTGCCCCACGAATGTCACAGTCCCCACCGTTCTTGTCGTGCTCGCTGCAGCCGAAACCAACGCTCGCGCGTCCGTCGACCGGGTCGATCACATCTTGCAGCTCGCTCACCGAGGCACCTGCGAGAAAGCACGTGCCCTCCTCGGGCTTGTCCGATGCACGCTCGACCCGCAGCCGGTGGCTCTGCGTGGCGTCCAGATAAGCGTCACTGACTCGACCATACTCGAGGTTACAGGCCGCCTTCGCGGCGACAAGTCGCTCTCCGGAACGACAGCGCACACGACCGGTGCAACCGCGATTGTCGCCAACGACTCGGCAGCCGAAAGCTTGCTCGCGCACTCTGCAGTGCCTCGTCCCCGAGCGCACCGCCTCACCGTTGCGGCAGGTGACGTCCTCGTAACAGCCATCGCCGCCAATGATCCCGCGCGTCTGTCCATCACGCAGGAGCGTGTTGCCAAGCGCTGGGATGAAGCAACCCGCGGGCCGGTCAGCGTCGATGAACGTGGCCTCGACGAGCCTGTTGTCGGCGAAGAAGTTGGGCTCGTTGTCTGACCAATCGCGGCTTCGGATCGACCTGGACCAGGACGACGATACGAACTGATTCTGCATGATGGCATTGAAGCGCGCGTGGTCGCTGTTCGAGCGACCGCTGCCATATGGACTGCCCGAATACTCGTCCTCGTCGCAATGGAGCTTCGCCAGGCCGTAGTCGATCCCTTCGAGCACGGCCCCGACCGCGGGTACGATCCAGCCAACACGGGTCCAGCCCGGCAGGCCATGCCCATTCTCGTACCAGCTGTCGTAGTCGCGAGAGCCGATATAGATCGCGGGGTTGTCCGCCCCAGGGGCGAGTATGAACACGTTGTTGATGATCCGGTTCCACGACGGTGTCGAATGACGAATCGTGCCGCCGAGGCCGCAGTTGCGATAGAGATAGACGCCGCCATTCTCGATATCGCGAAAAACATTGTTGATGATGATGTTGTGACTCGAAGCGTCTATGGCAATCTGCGGCCAGCCACGATCATTGAACCCGACAATCTTGCCATCCTCGGTATCGATGTCGAACAGATTGTTCTCGATCCTGTTCCTCGCCGTCTCGGCGTCCAGATAGATTGCAGCCCGGCGCGTATGCCCGCGGATCTCTGAGTCGATGAGCACCGAGTCGGTGACACCTGGAGCAATATAGAGAGGCGATCGGCCGACGGCGGTCAGGACAACACGCTCGAGCGTGATACGCGTCGGCGCGCGCTCTCGGAGTCGCTTGACGTGCTCGGCGTCGAGCGAGGAGCGGCGGACCTCCAGTGCCTCGCCGTTCCCGCCAACCCCCAGGATGCGAACGCCTCCCGTGATGTAGCAGTCGCTGATCGTGACATCCTCGGGTCTTCGCCAGTACGAAGAGCTTCCAGCGTCGCTAACCGCTACCAATTGCGACTCCACCAGCACGATATCCCGGTCCTCGTGATAGCTGCCGACACCCGCATCGATCCGACCGCCATCGCAGTCGAAACGCACGCCGGTCGCCGCCGCGCCGCGGAACCGCAAACGACGCTCGGTCATTTTCGCGGGGTATTCGGCGCCCGTTGCGGTTCGGTGCCGC
>JAGRHX010000222.1 GCA_020444775.1 Gammaproteobacteria bacterium | reverse complement strand
CCAGCAGCGGCCACTGGAAGCAGGAGGCATCACGTACATGACAACGGCCGACCCGGCCGTCCTGGTCGGTGCGCAAGGCCACGAGCAGATCACCGCGAAACGCCTCGGTCATCCCGATGCTCTCGCCGGCGCGTGGCACATAGCCTTCGGCGCGCACCGCGCCCGGGCGTAGCCCGTCCAGAAGCTGCTCGAGCAGATCCAGGCTTTGTGTTACCTCTTCGGCACGCACCCGGGCGCGGGCGTCGACATCGCCACTGTCGCGTGTGACCACCTCGAAGCGCAACGACGGGTAGGGCGGATAGGGACAATCGCGGCGGCAATCGAAGTCCCGGCCAGCGCCACGGCCGACGAAGCCACCGGCGCCGAAGCGCTGGGCGAGTGACGCCGAGACGATACCGGTGGCCACGGTGCGATCCTGTAGCGAGGTGGTCTGATCATAGAGCGTGTACAGCTGGCCGAAGCTCGTCCGGCAGTGCTCGACGAAGCGCTTGATGAGATCCGCGCCGGGGCTGTCCAGATCGACTGACGCTCCACCGGGCACCACGCAATCCATCATCATGCGATGTCCGAAGCAGCGTGCACAAAGCTGCAGACATCGTTCGCGCAACAAGGCGCAATGGGCATTGATGGCGACCACGCTTGCATCGTTGCAGATGGCGCCGAAGTCGCTCACATGGTGCGCGATACGTTCAAGCTCGGCCATGATCGCCCGTAGCAGTGTCGCGCGTGGTGGCACCGCGATCTCGAACAGCGCTTCCACGGCCAGCGCGAACGCGTAGGAGCAGGCGACCGTGCTGTCCCCGGAGACACGCGCGATGATGGCGGCGGCCTGCTCGAGGCTCTTGCCGTTGAGTAGGGATTCGATACCTTTGTGCACGTAGCCGAGCCGCTGCTCCAGACGTACGACAGCCTCGCCATTGGCGCTGAAGCGGAAGTGTCCGGGCTCGATGACACCGGCGTGGACCGGACCGACCGCGATCTGGTGCAGACCCTCGCCTTCGACCGGCAGGAACCGGTAGTCACGCGCGACCCGCTCGTCCCCGGCGCGGCCGGGAGGTGGCGACGGCCAACGACCGTGGTCGAGCCAGGGACGCTCATCGACCAGCCCTCCTGGCCGCGGCCCGCTCAGATCGCGTAGCGTGCGCTCCAGACGGATGGCCGGCGGATGCCAGCGGCCGACCGACGCATAGCCACCGTCCGTGCAACGCAGCGCGGCCACCACACGCAGGCCATCGCGCGGATCGCGCAGCGCCATCAGCACGCTGTCCCGGTCCGCCCACAGCGCCAGCAGATCGGTGCGGCCGCTCGCGCAGCCTCGGGCCAGCGCCTGCCATTGGTCTTCCCCGACCTCGACCGGGATGAAGCCGTCATGTCGGGCCGCCCCGGTCGTGGTCAGCTCGGCGAGCAGCAGCACGTCGCCGTTCACCCCAGGTGCCCCGCGGCGCGCTCGAACCAGACGACCAGGCTGTCCGGCAGATACAGGCCTGCGATCAGCACCACGAGCAGATGCACGGCCAGCGGCAGGGCCGGTGCATGCACCGGGTACGACGGCTCACTGGGGACGCCGAACAGCATCCCTTGCAGACGCAGCAGCAGGGCGCCAAACGCCAGAAGCAGACCGAGCGCGGGTAAGAGCGCCAGCCAGGGCAGCTGCGCGAAGGTGCTGCTCAAGATCAGGAATTCGCTCATGAAGACACCGAAGGGTGGCAGTCCGGCGATGGCCAGCACGGTCAGCGCCAGCGCCAGCGCAAGTCCCGGGTGGCTGCTCGACAGACCGCGGATCTCGTCGATGCGTTGAGTACCCTTGGCCTGGGCGACGTGACCGACCGCGAAGAATATCGCCGACTTGGTAAGGCTGTGCATGCTCATGTGCAGGAGCCCGCCGAAGTTGGCGAGTGGACCGCCGATGCCGAAGGCGAAGGTGATGAGGCCCATGTGCTCTACCGACGAGTAGGCGAACAGCCGCTTGATGTCGCGACGTGGATAGAGCATCAGCGCCGCGAACAGCAACGAGACAAGGCCGATGGTTACGAGTATCGGTCCCGGTCGCAGGCTATCGGGATTGGCCGCGATCAGCATCTTGAAGCGCAGCAGGGCATACAGTGCGACGTTGAGCAGCAAGCCCGAGAGCACCGCCGAGATCGGCGTAGGGCCCTCCGAGTGGGCATCGGGCAGCCAGGCGTGCAGCGGCGCCAGCCCGACCTTGGTGCCATAGCC
>JAGRHX010000221.1 GCA_020444775.1 Gammaproteobacteria bacterium | reverse complement strand
CGGCATGATGGTCAGCTTCATCCAGTCCAACTACAAGGGCTTCGGTAGCGGCGTGGTGGTCCCCAGCATGGGCATCTCGCTGCAGGATCGCGCGGCTGGATTCTCCCTCGAGGCGGGACACCCGAACGAGGCGGCTGGCGGCAAGCGACCGCGGCATACCATCATCCCCGGCTTTTTGACCCGCAACGGCCAGCCGATCGGACCGTTCGGCGTGATGGGCGGCGAGATGCAGCCGCAGGGGCATCTGCAGGTGGTACGCGCGCTGGTCGATCACGGGCTCGGTCCGCAGGCCGTGCTCGATCGACCACGCTGGCGCTGGGAGCGTGGGGTCGAGGTGCACGTCGAGCCCGGACTGGACCCGGTGCTGGCCGAGGCGCTCTCCGGCCTCGGTCACCAGGTCGTGGCGGACAGCGACTCGTTGGCCTTCGGTCGCGGCCAGATGATCCTGCGTCTGGACAACGGCGCATACGCCGCTGGTAGCGAGCCTCGCGCCGACGGCGCGGCCCTTGGCTATTGATCCGACGGCGCGGCCCTTGGCTATTGATCCGACGGCGCGGCCCTTGGCTATTGATCCGACGGCGCGGCCCTTGGCTATTGAACCGACGGCGCGGCCCTTGGCTATTGAGCCGACGGCGGCTTGGCTATTGAGCCGATGGGGAAAGCCCAGGCTGTTTGAAACCTTGCACTGAATTGCTCGGAGGATGTACGGATGAGCCGAATCGGCTTCGTGGGTATCGGCAACATGGGGCGTCCGATGGCGCTCAATCTGCTCGCGGCCGGCCATCAGGTGACGGTGTTCGACCTGGTGACCGATGCCTGCAAGCCGTTGGCCGAGGCCGGCGCGGTTGTCGCGGGCACCCTGGCCGAAGCGGTCAAGGGTCAGGAATTCGTCATCAGCATGCTGCCCGAGGGGCGCCACGTGCAGGACGCCTACATCGGTCAGGGGGGCATCATCGCTTCACTGGATGCGGGCACGCAGGTCATCGACAGCTCCACCATCGACGTGGCCACGGCGCGCGAGGTGGCCGCCGAGGCGCGTGCCCGAGGCTTCGACATGCTCGATGCACCGGTGTCCGGCGGCACCACCGGCGCGGAGGCCGCCAGCCTGACCTTCATGGTCGGGGGCTCGGCCGAGGGCTTCGAGCGCGCCAGGCCGATCCTCGAAGCGATGGGCAAGCGCATCGTCCACTGTGGCGAGGCCGGCAACGGTCAGGCGGCCAAGATCTGCAACAACATGGTGACCGGCATCGTCATGATCGCGGCGTCCGAAGCCTTCACGCTGGCCGAGCGCCTGGGTCTGGACAAGCAGGCCTTCTTCGACGTGATCTCGACCTCGTCCGGTGGCAGCTGGGTGGTCAACAACATGTGCCCGGCGGCCGGTACCGTGCCCTCGGCGCCATCCAGCAACGACTACAAGCCGGGCTTCAAGACCAGTCTGATGGCGAAGGACCTGCGTCTTGCGCAGGCGGCCTCGAACATGACCAGAACGCCAACGCCTCTCGGCGCGACGGCTTCCAATCTGTACGACATGTATCTGCAGACCGGTGCCGGTGAGCTGGACTGCTCCTCGATCATCCGCATGATCGCCGAGCGGGGCTGAGTCCGCCTCGACGACCGCACGGCCGTCGAGGCGGCCGGACAATGGGCTCGCGGGGGGCGCCCGGCCAGCATCCGCGCGCTGTGGCTGGCCGGGTCGCTCAGCGGCCCGTTGAGGTCGTCATTTCAGCAAGATGGGCGCGTTGCAGGCCCGTGCCACCTCGCACACCTCGTCGATCAGCTTCGGTACCATCGGGACGCCGTGCTCGAGCCGTCTGGCCCGCTCCGCGTGCTCCGGGTCGCCTGCCACCAGCACGGGTTGCGCGGGGTCGGCCTGCGGGGTCTGGTGGAGCATGTCGATCAGCCGGTCCATCCCGGACTGGAACTCACCTTGCAGACCGAATCGCACCGGGTCCAGTGCCAGCATGAAGTGCCCGACGTTGATGAACGTGCCCGGTTGCCAGGTGTGTGGGTCGTGACCACCGACATAGGAGCTGGAGAGCACGCTGGACAGGATCTCCACCATCATCGCCAGCCCATAGCCCTTGTGGGACCCGAGCTCGCGTGTGCCGCCCAATGGCGTGAGTCGCTTCGGCTTGGACTCGAACGCGGCTTGCGCGTCGTGCTCGGGATTGCCCTCGGCATCCACCGCCCAACCGGTTGGTAGCGGCTTGGCCGCGCGACGGGCGATGTTGATCTTGCCCACCGCTACCGTGCTGGTGGCCATGTCCAGGGAGAAGGGCGGGTGCACACCGGCAGGCGCCGCGAAGGCGATCGGATTGGTGCTGTAGCGCGGCTCGCGGCCGAAGGTCGGTACCACCGAGCGCTGGGTAGTGCCGGTGGTGCTGATGCCGATCAGCCCCTGCTCCGCGGCCATCGTCGAGTACACGCCGGCGGCGCCGTAGTGATTGGAATGCGCGACGCTCACCACGCCGACCCCGAATACGCGGGCCTTCTCGATGGCCAGGTTCATGGCCTGCGTCGCCGGCACATGACCCATGCCATGGTCGGCATCGATGAGCGCGGTCGCACCTTCGTCCCGCACCACCCTGATATCGGGGTCGATCTTCAGCGCCCCGCGTTTGCGCAGGTCGTCATAGGCCGGGAACATGCCGACACCATGTGAGTCGATGCCACGCAGATCCGACTCGTGCATGCGCTCGGCGACGATGTCGACGTGCTCGGGTACCAGCCCCCACGCGTGCAGGATGGCTTTGGTCTGCGCCAGCAGCGTGGCGCTGGGAATCACTCGGGTATCGCTCATGGAGGGCTCTCTGCTCGGGTTGCTGTCGATCGGACCTCAGGTACCTCTGCCTGCTCGGCCATTGCCCAGCATACCGGCAATTGCGAAGCAAACGGGGGGCGTATCCAACGGGCACACCCGATGGCACCACGGTCGGTCAGCGGATGAATCAGACGGGCGGCAGCGTCCGCTGGGTCTGTATCCCGGACAGCCTGCGCACGAAGTTCATGAGCATGCCGGCGGTCGCGCCCCAGATGTAGCGTGACTGGTACTCGAACACGTAGAACTCGCGGCTCACACCGTCCCGAACCGCGCTCTGGCGCTGCTGATTGTCCGGCGCCAGGAAGAAGGCCAGCGGAACCTCGAAGGCTTCCTCGACCTCGTTGCTGTCGATACACAGCTCGAAGTCCGGGCGCACGAAGCTGACGACGGGGGTAACGTGAAAGCCGGTGCGGGTCTCGTATTCGTCGAGCAGGCCTACCGGTTCGACATAGTCGGGCGCGATGCCGACCTCCTCGTGTGTCTCGCGTAGCGCGGTCGCGACCGGGCTCACGTCACCGGCTTCCAGTCGGCCACCCGGAAAGCTGATCTGACCGGCGTGCGCGCGCAGCCGGCGGCTGCGTTGGGTCAGCAGCACCGTCAGCTGCGCGTCTCGCTCGACCAGCGGTACCAGCACCGCGGCCGGTTTCAGCGAGGTCCGCGGACGCAGCGCACGGTTCAGGTCGAAATCACTAAAGGGTGGGCGTGTGCGGGCCGTCGGATCGTCCAGTGGCCGTATGCTCTGCAGTATCTGCTCGCGCATGTGTTCTGTTCGCTTGGAATGAACCGTGAGAAAGCAACCGTGAATGGTCTGTGGACGGCCAGGGCTCGCGCTCACGCGCAATTCGCCCGCACCGATTGGCCGTGCAGATCGCCCGGGCGAAACGGTAGCGCTCTATCGGATCGGCCATGACAAGGCCAGACGGCCGGTACGCACATCGGCCGGGTCGGCCTGCTCAGGAGTACGCTCTGCCAGCCGATATGTAGCGGCTACGGCCAGTGTCCGCGCATCGCATACGTGTCCGTCTGCCGGGCGGCCATCGCTCGCGGATACACCATCGCACGCGGATATAGCGGATATAGATGGGTATAGCCGCTCGCCGAGCCAAGAGCAATACGAAGCCGCCGGGTGCCCGCTCGCGGCGGACCGACCGTGGGTGTGGGAGCATGAGCGAAGAATCATCCGACAGCGCTGGTATCGAGCGGGCGGCACGCTGCCTGTCAGCCCTGGAGCAGAGCGTCTCGTCGGTCGTGCAGGGACAGGCGCTGGCGGTGCGCCGATTGTGTGTCGCCTTCGCGGCCGGTGGCCATGTCCTGTTGGAGGACGTTCCCGGGACCGGTAAGACCACCATGGCCAAGGCACTGGCCTTCTCGATCGAAGCCGACTTCCAGCGCGTGCAGTTCACCCCGGATCTGCTGCCGGCCGACATTCTCGGCGTGTCCGTCTATTCGCCGCCTGAGCAAAGCTTCGAGTTCCACCCGGGACCGGTGTTCACCCATGTGCTGCTCGCTGACGAGATCAACCGCGCATCACCGCGAACCCAGTCGGCGCTGTTGGAGGCGATGGGTGAGGGGCAGGTCAGCATCGACCGGCAACGCCGCGCGCTGGACGATCTGTTCTTCGTCGTCGCAACCCAGAACCCGATCGATTTCGAGGGCACCTACCCGCTCCCCGAAGCGCAGATGGACCGGTTCTGCATGCGCTTCGCACTCGGCTATGTGACCGAGGAAGAGGAGCTGCGTATCCTGGAAGCGCAAGAGGAGTACGAACCGGTCGACGCCATCCGAGCCTGCCTGAGCCTTGCCGATGCCCGCGCGCTACGCGCAAGCGTGCGTAGGGTCAGGGTCAGCGACGAGGTGCGACGTTACATCGTGGAGCTGGTGGCGAGGACGCGTCATATCGACGGCGTTCGGCTCGGCGCCAGCACCCGCGCCAGCATCGCTCTGCAGCGCCTGGGTCAGGCGATGGCCCTGGCAAGTGACCGGGATTTCGTCGTTCCGGACGATGTCCAGGCACTGGCGGTGCCGGCGATTGCGCATCGGCTGGTGCTCGAGGCCGGCGCCGACTACAACGGCACCAGCGCCGAGGACGTGGTCAGAGCATTGATCGAGGAGATGAATGCGCCGGCATGAGGAAGGCTCGCCGAGCCCGCGGAATCGATCGGCTGCATCGGTGCGCCGCGCGCTGGCTGGTCCGTTCCTGCGTCTGCTGCCGGTGCTCGGCCGGGCATGGCTGCGCGGCTTCATGCTGGTGTTCCGACTCGACGACTGGATCCGGCGTCGTCTGACACCGGCCGGCCAATTGTTCGGGTGCTTCCTGATTGCCGCGATGGTCTTCGGTGTCAACACCCGCGCGACCTCCGCATATGTGCTCGCGGCATTGATGGGCGGGCTGCTGCTGACCGGTTTTGCCTTCAGCGCGCTGCATCGGCCGCGCCTGCGGCTGGAACGGCGGCTGCCTCGCTATGGCATGGTGGGGGAGCTCAGCGAGTATCCGATCCGTGTCGTCAATCTCGGTCGCCGTGCGCTCGAGGGCGTCCAGCTCGAAGAACGATTGCAGCACGGCTTGCCGCGCTTCAGGGATATGCGTGCGGCGTTGAGCGGCGCCGGCATGCGCGAGTCGGCGAGCAACGTGTTCGACCGTATCGTCGGCTATCCGCGATTCCAGGCGCTGATGCGGGTCAGGCTCGGGGCTCGCACCCGAGCGGTGGGTCTGAGCAGACTGGAGCCCGGCGCGAGCACCGAGGTGCCAATGCGTCTGACACCGACCCGTCGCGGAGAGATCCGCATGTCGGCCCTCAGCGTGGTCTGCACCGATCCGCTGGGTCTGGTTCGGGCCGAACGCAGGATTCCGTTGAATGGTCGCTTCCTGGCATTGCCCCGACGCGATCCGCTGCCTACGTTACGCCTGAGCACTGGTGCCCGCTCACGGCGCAAGGGCGGGGACCGGACCGCCGCCAGGGGCGGGGCCAACGAGCTGTGTGGTGTGCGTGAGTACCGGCCGGGAGATCCCTTGCGGCACATCGACTGGCGAGGCTTCGCGCGTCTGGGTGTGCCGGTCGTGAAGCAGTTCGAGGAACGGGTCGAGGTCAATGCGATGTTGTTCCTGGACGTCGCCGTGCCCACGCGCGCGCCGTTCGAGGAAGCGGTGAGCGTGGCTGCCTCCATCGCCCTGGGCGCCACGTCGGGCGGCCGGTCCGATCTGCAACTGGATGGCGTGCAGATCGGCGACCACGTCTTCCGCCTGACACGGCATGACGACCTCGGCCGCAACACCGGGCTGCTCGACGCCCTCGCCTGTGTTCAACCGGCTGCGGAGGACGATTTCGCGGCGCACGCGGCCCGGCTACGCTCGAGCACCGCCGGTGCGAGCGCCGTCGTCTGGGTGGCGGCAGGTTGGGACGCGCGACGCGATCAGCTGTTGGACATGCTCGGTAATGTCGGGATCCAGGTGACGCTGGTCAAGCTGATCGGCGACGCATTGCCGCTCGACAGCCGTCAGCATGCCGATTCGGTACGAGTCGTCTCGCTACGTCTGCAGCATCGGCCCGCTGGTAACGCAGCCGCCGCCGATGCCGTCTCCAGTGCCTGGGGACGGAGCTGGCCGGTACGATGGCTACGCCGCGTGCTCGGGGCGTCGCCTGCGACAATCTCGCCCACCGGGCACGACGCCAGCGCATCGAGCGATGGCGCCATCACCGGCTCGCCGGCGTCCGCGTCCTCGGTCGCGGTCATCGAGTCCGACTCCGGCCTGGATACCGGACGCACATGAGCAGAGCGCTTCCCGATCGCGTGCCCGAACGGCGACTGGATTCCGTTCGGGCGGTGGGTGGCCGGGCGTCTCCTCCCGCCGAGGCCGAGGTGCCGGTGCTGTTCGATCTGCGCTGTCCGGCGCTGATGCTCGGTGCGGCCATTCTCGTCTGGGGGATGGCCACCGGCTACGTACAGCTGGCCGTGCTGATGGCGGTACTGGTGGAGTCGTCGCGTCTGATTCGTTTCCGCTTCGATTTCTCCGAGACTGACCTTGCTCGGGTCTCGGATCTGACCACCGTCGGGCTGCTGCTGCTGGTCGTCTACCAATTCGATGTGCACCGCATGTATGGCGTGTTCGCCGTGCTCGAGCTGCTACCGTTGGCCTTGTTTCCGCTGCTCATGACCCAGGTCTACGCGACCACGCCGAACGTCAGCGTCGGCTCGTTGTTCATGTCGGTGCGTCGCGCCTACCGGCGTGGCATGATCGAGCGGCCGCCGCGCATCGACGTGCGTCTGATTTTCGTGATGTTCTGTCTGCTCGCGGCCAGCGCCGGTGACGGGCGAGGGCGGGTGTTGTTCGTTGCGAGCACCGTGCTGTTGGTCTGGTTGCTGCTGGTCAATCGCCCCGCGCATGTTCGCCTGCACCGCTCCTTGCTCGCGTTGGGCTTCGGTCTCACCGCGGCGGCTGCCATCCATGCCGCGACCCTGTGGGGGCGCCAGGCGCTGGAGCCGCTGATTGCGCAGTGGGTCGAGGAGTACGTTCAGGACCGTAGCGATCCGTATCGAGCCAATACGGCTCTGGGCAATCTGGGGCGTCTCAAGGGTTCGAGTCGGATCATGCTGCGGGTCGATGCGCAGCGTGGCCAGCCCGTGCCGCTGCTGCGCGAGGCCCTGTACCGGACCTTCAGCAACAATGTCTGGATTGCCATGGGTGGCGAGCTGGCCGACCTGCAGCCGGACAGCGAAGGCGTGCGCTGGCAGCTGGGCCCGCCGGCGCGTCCGACCCAGAGTATCTACGTGACCCGTTCCATCGAGCGCGGCCGGGCGCTGGTGGCGATGCCCACCGGTGCCTTCGCGGTGGACGAGCTGCCAGTAGAGCGGGTTCAACGCAATCGGCTGGGCACCACGCGTGTGGAGCAGGGGCCGAATCTGGTGCGCTACAAGGTGCTGTACGCGCCCGCTGGCGAGACCTTGCCTCCGGACGAACGGGATCTGGATATTCCCAGTCACGAGCGTCCGGTGCTGGACACCGTGGTGGAGTCGCTCGGCTTGCGACAGATGAGTGAACGCGAGGCGTTGCTGGCGCTGCAGCGTTACTTCGCTCGCGAGTTCGACTACAGCCTCCAGATCGACGTCCGGCGTTTCGAGAACAGCCCGATCATCGATTTCCTGCAGCGTACCCGGGCCGGGCACTGTGAGTATTTCGCCAGCGCCACCGTGCTGCTGCTGCGGTCCATCGGCATCCCGGCCCGTTACGCGACAGGCTACTCGGTGCATGAGTACAGCGAGCTGGAAGGCAGCTTCGTGGCGCGTAACCGTGATGCGCATTCCTGGGCCGTGGCCTATGTGGATGGCCGTTGGATCGATGTGGACAACACGCCGGGGTCGTGGTTGCAGATCGAGAGCGAGCGTCTGCCATGGTGGACCGAGGTACGCGATCTGATGTCCTTCGTGCGCTTTCGTTTCGGCACCTGGCGATTGCAGGCCTCGGAGAGCGAGACGCGCCGTGATTGGGTGCTCGCGTTGGCGGCGATACTGGTGTTGCTGTTGGTCTGGCGACTGCGCAACAGCCGCGTCAGACGGGACGAGGGGAGCGCGATCGGTGGGGGTGCGCGGCCGTTGGGCCGCGACTCGGAGATGTTCGAGGTGGCGCGCGTGTTGAGCGCCGTCGGCGGCGCTCGTCGCGGTCACGAGAGCCTGGCTGCCTGGCTGAGCCGCCTGCGGGCAGACAGCGTGAGCGCCGCGGAGCCCGCTACGGATTCCGAGTCGGATGCGGATGCGCAGTCCCCGGCGTGCCTGCGCGCAGCGCTCGACAGTGAGCTGCTGGATCAGATGCTGGCGCTGCATCTGCAACTGCGCTTCGATCCTGACGGCCTGGCGCCGGCGAGTCGTGAGCGCTTGCGGGCACTTGCCCGGCAATGGCTGAGCGAGCACGGCCAGCTCGACGATGGTCGGCGCCGACGTCGGTCGTGGGCGGTGACCGGTCGGGCTCCGAAATCGAACCAGGCCGCGTCCGGGATCGAATGATGTGCGCTCTGTCACACCATTGCTTCCTTGAATGTGACGGTCTTCGCGGTGAAATCCGCAGCGCCTGCCGATACTAGAGACTGTTGACGTCGGGTACTGTTCGAGAGTTTTCGCGAAGCCCCTCTTCGAACCAGTTCGACGCAAGTCACCCGGCGTGAACGCTTGACTTGAGTCTCCCCCTCTTTGTCGCCGCCCTTCCCCGGGCGGCTTTTTTTTCGAGCCAGCCAAACCCCGCGGAACTCGCGATGAGCCGCCCCGATGGCGTCCCGACCAGCGCCACGGGCCAGGCGCGGCGTTTCCGGGCATGAGCCGACGGCGGCAATCGGTTAACCTGCGCGGCTTGGATTGCGCGGAGCCGACCGGTGTCAGTGGCCGGGCGGCCCAGCGATATGGCCGGCGACCTGGCCGGCGATCTGCTGGGCGATCTCCTGGGCGATCTCCTGGGCGACCTCCTGGGCCACCCGTCCGCCATGGAGCCGGGCAGGCCCTGGATTGATTGCATCTTCAATTCGATTGGCTATATCCGATGTCGACCGACACGACCTCCAGCAAGCGCTCCGACGAGCCCGGCCCGAAGTCTTCCGGCCTGCAGCCGCCCAAGGCTCGATACGAGGCGGCCGTGCAGGCCGGAGAACTGACCCATGACCCGGCCCAGGCGAGCTTCGTGGCACGCTTGGACGACCTGCGTACGCGTCTGCTCACGGCACCGCCGAGCACGCCACAGAAATCGCGTATCTCGCGATGGTTCGGCCGAGCCGAGCCGCAGACCCCGGACCCGGTGCGCGGCATCTACGTGTGGGGAGGGGTGGGACGGGGCAAGACCCTGATGATGGACATGTTCTTTCAGTCCATTCCGTTTGCCGAGAAGCGGCGCAATCATTTCCATGATTTCATGACCCATACCCATCAGGCCTTGAAATCGCTCAGCAATCAGCAGGACCCACTGGCCATCGTCGCCGGCCGTTATGCATCGCAGTTCCGGCTGTTGTGTTTCGACGAGTTCCATGTTTCGGATATCGCCGACGCGATGATCCTGGGG
>JAGRHX010000220.1 GCA_020444775.1 Gammaproteobacteria bacterium | reverse complement strand
GCCACGCTCGCGAGTCTCGGGCTTGGTGACAACCTCACAGGGCATGTGATCCTCCTGCACCCGCTCGCCTTCGCCGGCTGGCTAGGGCTCTTGGTGACCGCGCTCAACCTCCTGCCCATCGGGCAGCTCGACGGCGGGCACATCTCTGATGCGATGTTCGGCCAGCGCCGCAGCGCCATGATCGGCTCGGCCGCGCTGGTCGCTCTTTTCGGGCTCGGCATCTTCGTATGGTCCGGCCTGCTCTTCTGGGCATTCATCGTCTGGTTCATTGCCGGACGAAAGGGGCTTCCGCCACTCAATGACATCACCCCTCTGGGAGCAGGCCGCTTGGCGCTGGGATGGTTCGCCTTGGCGACCCTTGCGGCGATTCTGATCCCCGTTCCCCACGAGCTGTTCGAATCGCTGGGCATCCCGTGCCCATACCTGTGATCGCGGAGCCTTGAGATGATTGAACACGACCACTCCGCACGACCGGCGCTCCGCGCCCGACGCATGGGAATCGATACGTACCGGGAGAACGTCATCTACATGCACGCCGCATGTGAGGTGTGCCGGTCCGAGGGCTTCGAGTCGCAGGCGCGGGTGCTCGTGTCGTCGGGGTCGGAGCATATCCCGGCAACGCTCAATGTCATCACTTCAGACCTCTTGCATCCCGGAGAGGCGGGGCTCTCCGAGGTGGCGTGGAGCGCCCTCAACGCATCCGAGGGTCAGTCACTTCGAGTTGAGCACATGCCACCGCCAATCTCCATGAGCCACGTCCGAGCCAAGGTCTACGGCCGCCGACTCGGCATCGACGAGTATAAGGCAATCGTGGACGATGTCGTCGCAGGCCGCCTCTCCAGTATCGAGATCGCGGCATTCCTAACGGCAAGCGCCGTAGACCGACTTAGTCCGGAGGAGGTGGCGTCGCTCACCGCAGCCATGCTCGACGCCGGCGAAAGACTCACGTGGCCGAGCAAGGTCGTGGCGGACAAACACTGCATCGGCGGATTGCCGGGGAATCGAACAACGCCGATTGTTGTGGCGATCGTCGCCGCATGCGGCGGCGTCATCCCCAAGACCTCCTCCCGGGCGATCACGTCACCCGCGGGAACGGCGGACGTGATGGAGACGCTTGCGCCAGTCGCTCTCGACCTTCAATCGATGCGCCGTGTTGTCGAGTCGGAGGGTGGATGCATCGCCTGGGGCGGGTCGGTCGCGCTGAGCCCAGCCGACGACGTGCTGATTCGAGTCGAACGTCCGCTCGATCTCGATAGCGAGGGGCAGCTCGTCGCGTCCGTCCTCTCCAAGAAGGCCGCCGCAGGATCAACCCACGTCGTAATCGACATGCCTGTCGGCCCGACTGCGAAGGTGCGAACGCAACAGGCTGCTGCAAGCCTTCGAGCGTTGTTCGAGTCGGCAGCCGAGCGAGTCGGACTGCGATTGCGGGTCGTCGAGACCGACGGGAGCGCGCCGGTCGGACGCGGTATCGGCCCGGCGCTGGAAGCCCACGATGTGCTCGCCGTGCTCCGCCAGACGTCCGATGCTCCCCCCGACCTGCAGGACCGGGCGCTCGCCCTGGCGGGCAGTGTCTTGGAGCTCACGGACCTTGCGGCGGCAGGCACAGGCAAGGCCATCGCGAGCCAGACCCTTCAGAGCGGGCGGGCACTCATGAAGTTCGAACGGATCTGTGAGGCGCAGGGTGGCATGCGCCAACCCCCGGTGGCGTCTCAGACACGCGCCGTTGTGGCCCATACGGAAGGGATTATCAAGTCAATTGACAATCGCAAGCTGTCTAGAGCTGCCAAACTCGCGGGTGCCCCGCGAGATGCGGCTTCCGGGATCCTTGTGGAGGTTGGAATCGGCGATGTCGTCGAGCGTGGACAGCCACTTTTCACACTTCACGCAAACAGTCCGGGCGAGTTGGCCTACGCCGCCGAGTACGTCAACTCCCAAAGTCCGATCGTGACGGTCGGCCCGGAATCAGGAGAATCGCCATGAGCACTGTTCTTGTCCCCCTCCCAGGGAATGAACGCATCACCGCGTCGCTGGCGCGCCTGTTGCGAGCAGATGTCGGGCAGGTCAAGTTCCACCACTTTCCGGATGACGAGACATACGTACGCTTTGAAACCGATGTCACCAGCAAGACGATTTGGATCGTCTGCACACTGGATCGCCCCGACCCAAAGTTCGTACCTCTGATGATCACGGCGGAGACGGCCAAGGATCTCGGCGCTTCACGCGTAGGCCTCATCGCGCCTTACCTAGCGTACATGCGCCAGGACAAACGATTCCGCCCGGGCGAGGCCGTCAGCAGCGCCTACTTTGCGAGCGTGCTCTCGTGCATCGTCGACGCGATTGTGACGGTGGATCCTCACCTGCACCGGCGCAGTTCGCTGAATGAAATCTACCGCATTCCCGCCGCCATTGTGCACGCCGCACCGACCGTCGCGGACTGGATCCGTCGCGAGATCGCGAAGCCGCTGCTGGTTGGTCCCGACGCCGAAAGCGAGCAGTGGGTTGCGGAAGTGGCCAAGCGGGCCGACGCTCCGCACATCGTCCTTCGGAAAACCCGGCGAGGGGATCGCGATGTCGAGGTATCCATTCCTGATGTGGAGCGTTGGTCCGGTCACACGCCCGTGCTGGTGGACGACATCGCCTCGACCGCGCACACGATGATCGAGACCGTGGGCCACCTCCGACGTGCCGGCATGTCGCCCCCGGTCTGTGTCGCAGTACACGCGATCTTTGCCGGCGATGCCTATCCACAGCTCGAAGCCGCGGGGGTGAGCCGGATCGTATCCTGCAACACAATCCCTCACCCATCGAACGCGCTCGACCTCACGCGCATCATCGCGAGCCAGTTGCAGACGCTGAACTGGTCTACCGCCTCCTGCTGTCCCCCATCAACGCGAAGTGGGCGGGGCACTCACGAAGGGAGCAACGAGAATGGATAATGCAGTTGCTCTCGTTCAGACATATCTTCGGCTCAACGGCTATTTCACGGTCACAGAGTTCCCGGTCATCGAGGCCATGCGTCGTGGCGGGCACCGCACAGCAACGGATATCGACGTGTTGGCGTTTCGGTTTCCGCATGCCGGACGCCTCGTTCCTAGAGAAGGCCGATCCGGCACACGCGACACAGTCATCGACGCGCCCGACCCCGCGCTCGGTGTTCCACCAGACGCGCCCGACATGCTGATCGGTGAGGTAAAGGAGGGCCGCGCTGAGCTGAACTCTGCGGCGACCGATCCGGCCGTCTTACGCGCAGTACTCGTTCGGTTCGGATGCTGTCGTCAACCCGATGTCGACGCGACGGTCCAGGACTTGGTGCGGCACGGTCGGGCTGAGACTTCACCAGGGCACACCACGCGTCTCGTCGCGTTCGGAGCGCACGCACCCGAAGGGCGCTCCCCGCGTTACTCGATAGTGTTGCTGGAAACTGTCACGACCTATCTTGAGTCGTACATCTCGTCCAATTGGGATGTCCTGCGTCACGCCGAATTCAAGGATCCCGCGTTCGGATTCCTCGTCACTCTCTTCAAGTCGGGCCATGGTCGATGGAAAGCACACCGTGGCTGATCTCGGTTCGATGGAGACAGCTTCGATGCATGTTGGTTTGCAAGTACTTATCTGGACTTTGGCTATTGAGGGCCTGTTCGTTCTTGGCCTGACGATAGCCCCTCGCGTACCACCTGCGGGACGTCATATCGCGAATGCTCTATCACAGGCACCGTTGCTCGACATCGTCGTGTCGCTCTTGACTTGGATCCCGTGGGCAGTAGGCATCGCAGTAGGCGGCTGGTTCGGGCTCGCAGGCGCGATGACAGGCCAAACAATCGTGCTCACATCCTGGGTGATCTTGCACGAAGCGACTCACCGTCGTGCCTCCCGCGGGCCTCGAATAGTCAAGGTTCTCAACCGTACTGTGGGTCGAGCGCCGAATCACCTCGCACTCTGGGTGAGCTTGCTCGCCCTGCCAGTATTCTGGATTATCCGTTTTGGGGAGATATTGATCTACCCACTTCTCCGCTTGCTGTTGGGGTTCCCGCGGTATCGGCATGGCCAGTGGATCAGCGTGTCACGTCACAAGTTCGAGGGGCTCGTCGGGCATGACCTCATCTGGTGCCTCTACTGTGATTGGATGACAGGTATCTACGCCCTGGGCGGGGAGATGCTGCGCAATGTCGAGTCATTCTGGTGCCCGATTCGATTCTACGACGGCAAGAAGTGTGACAACTGCCGCATCGACTTCCCCGATATTGATGGTGGTTGGGTGCCCGCGGATGGGGCCATGTCGGATGTGGTCGCCACTCTCGAAGCGAAGTATGGCGGCGGCCGCAGAGAGTGGTACGGGCATCCCGCTCGCCTGACCATCAGCGCGGAACGCAAGAATGAGCAGTCATCAGCTGAGTCGGAGCAAGAGTGAACCGTACACTGGCCATCACATTCGGCTCTCTGTTTCTCGTGATGCTTGGGTTCAGTGTCACTCTGGCTGTGCTGCCATCGCGTCTCGGGCGTGATGTCCCCGGTGAGACACTGTCGCCGGACTCCACCGCATTTCATGTCGGCGCGCTTACAGGCCTATATGCGCTCGCGCAGTTCATGGCGGCGCCGGTGTGGGGGCGATGGTCCGATCGGCACGGGAGGCGGATCGCCCTGCTCTGGAGTCTTACCGGCTTCGGCGCATCGCAGGTTCTTTGCGGCTTGGCGACAAGTCTGCCCCTCCTCTATGCAGGGCGGATTCTCGGAGGCGCCTTCTCGGGGGCCATGTTTCCGATCGCGGCAGGTGCCGTCGCCGACTCGTTGCCGGAACGTCTCCACGCTCAAGGGATGGCCTGGCTCAGCGCCGCCGCGGCGCTCGGCGTCGTCGCCGGCCCTATCCTTGGGGGGCTCTCGACGCGTCAGTCGTGGATGTGGGATACACCGTTCGGGCGCATTGCCCTTGAGAGCTTCGCGGCACCGTTCCTCGCACTGGCAGTCATGTCGGCACTGATGGTTGCCATCGTGCTGCGATGGCGCACCGATCGTTGCACGGCGAGTCAGAGGGACGAACGCGACGAGGGTACAGGCTGGACGGTCGTGGGCCTCCGTATCCGCGGGATCTTGGCCCTCGTCTTCGTGAGTCAGGTCGCGATGGCACTATTCATGACCGCCTTCGCGCTTTACGCCGATGCACGGTTTCGCCTTGGGCCTGGCGGAATCGGTGTCGCCTTCGCGCTATGCGGGCTGATCACCGCGTCCGTTCAGTTGGGAGCTATCTGGTTTCTGGCGCGCCGATGGGGCGAATGGATGCAGGTCGGAATGGGATTCGGCGCCATGGGTGTTGGCCTTGCGGCGTTCCCGTTGGTGCCTGCACTCGGGCTCGCGGCCGTTGCCGTCGGCATCTTCGTCATGGGCTCCGCGATCGTCGCGCCGAGCCTTCTCTCGCTGTCAGCAAGGGACACCCCGGGCGCAGCGGGAACGGCCGCCGGTCTCGTTGGGTCCGCGACGTATCTCGGCCAGGTGGCCGGACCGTTGGCCGCAAGCGCCCTGTTCATATGGGATGACGCGGCGCCGTTCTATGCGGCCAGCGTCATGATATTGCCTACCGCGGCCTGGATGCTGTGGCATCGTCGATCAAGCCAAAACCGATTGAAGGAGGAAAAAGAATGATTCAGGGGAGCATTAGGGTCGCCGTCAACGGGTACGGCGTCATTGGAAAGCGAGTCGCTGCCGCCGTACAGCTCCAGTCGGACATGGAGCTTGCGGGTGTTGCGGATGTGGCGACGGACTACCGCGTCAAAGCCGCGGTTGCCGGGGCTACCAGTGTGTTCGCCGGCACGGAAGAAAGTCTCCATGCCATGCGCGACGCCGGGATCCGGCCAGAAGGGACAATCGAGGATCTGCTGGGCAAGGCTGACGTCGTGGTCGATTGCACGCCGAAAAGCGTTGCCTCTGGAAACCTCGAACGATACCGATCGTCCGGCGTGAAGGCTGTGTTCCAGGGCGGCGAGAAGCACTCCCTCACTGGCCACTCGTTCGTGGCCCAGGCGAACTACGAATCCGCAATCGGCCGCGACGCTACCCGCGTGGTCTCGCGCAACACGACGAGCATCGTGCGGGTGCTTGGAGCGATCCAGGACGCGGGCCTGCTCGTCAGCGCCCGCGGCGTCCTAATTCGTCGTGCCACCGATCCATGGGAAGCCGATCACTCCGGCATCATGAACACGATCGTTCCTGAAGCTCACATACCGAGCCACCAGGGGCCGGATGCCCAGAGCGTCAGACCCGAACTGGATTTGGTCACCATGGCCGCGAAGGCCTCTCACACCCAGACCCACAACCACTACTGGACACTCAGGCTCACTCCGGGCACATCGCGCGATGATCTGCTCGCGGCGTTGCGCGCTGCGCCGCGCATCGCCTTCATTCGAATGCACGACGGCATCGTGGCACTCAACAGCACGGTGGAACTCATGCACGACCTCGGGCGGTCGCGCGGCGATATGTGGGAGGTGGCAGTCTGGGAGGATGTGCTCAGCGTGCAGGGCGACGAAGCGTACCTGACATATCAGGTGGATAATCAGGCGATCGTGGTTCCGGAGACAATCGACGCCATTCGTGCATTGACCGCCACTGTTCGAGATGCGCATCAGTCCATTGCAGCAACAGATCAGTCCCTCGGCATCGTGCACGAGTTTTTACCACCCGACCAAAGATAAGGCTAAGCCTATCGCAGGTGGGGACTCCATTAGTTTCTTTGTCTTTTCTACCTGTCCAGTGTCTAGGGTCGCCAGAAGAGCGCGAGGTGCAAACGATGATTGAGCTGATGGCGGTTTGTTTCGGAGAACAGTGCCTGTGATACTCGCGATAGGACTCAGTGTGCTTCTTGTGCTACTAACGACTGGCGTGCGCCTTGCTTTTTTCGTGATCGTGGCTCGCTTCAAGTTGAATCCAGACCGCTTCACGTGGCACCGCTTCTTCTGTCTCATGCTCGGTATCTACGCCAGCCACCTCTTCGACATAGTTGCTTATGCGGCAGCGTACTATGTTGCGTGGCATGTTTTCGGCATCGGCACACTCTCCGGCGACCGGGCTGATGGTCCGCTCGGCCATTTCTACGCCTCTGCTGTCATGTACACGACCATCGGCTTCGGTGACATTCTGCCCACTGGGCATCTGCGGTTCATAGCCGCTACGGAAGGACTGAGTGGGCTGCTGTACATCGCCTGGTCCGCGTCATTCATCTTCGCCGCGATGCATCGCATGTTCAAAGATAGAAACGCAATATCCGGGGAGCACCACGAATGACGCCGAGTGACTCACAACACGGAGACCAATATCGAGAGGAAAGCCTAACGCTCGCCGGCTCGGTCGCCATGGGAACCGGCGTCATGATCGGCGCCGGCATTTTCGCCCTGACCGGTCAGGTGGCGGAGTATGCCGGTCCTTGGTTCCCGGCGGCGTTCCTGCTCGCCGCCATCATCAGCGCCTTTAGCGCCTACACTTACATCAAGATGTCGAACAAATATCCGTCGGCCGGCGGCATCGCGATGATTTTGCACAAGGCCTATGGGCAGTCGGCTGTTACCGGGGCGTGCGCCCTGTTGATGGCGTTTTCAATGGTTATCAACGAAAGCCTGGTTGCCCGCACGTTCGGAACCTACACGCTGCAGCTTTTCGACGTTGAAAATAGCACAACGCTGGTTCCGGTCCTCGCTGTCGGGCTCATTGTCTTTGCATTTCTGATCAATCTGGCCGGCAATAAATACATTGGAGCGGTTTCGAAAATCACGGCCGTTCTCAAGGTCGGCGGCATTTTGGCCTTCGCCGGCGCCGGACTTTGGGCGTCGGGATTTTCGTTCGAAGCGGCGAGCGCTTCCCAGAATTCTGACTCTTCTTTCACCGGGTTTCTGGCCGGCGTAGCGTTGGCGATCCTCGCTTACAAGGGCTTCACGACGATAACAAACAGCGGCGATGAGGTCAAAAACCCGAACCGCAATGTCGGGCGCGCAATCATGATCTCGCTGGGAACTTGTCTCGCTGTTTACATGGCGGTTGCGTTCGCCGTTGGGTCGTCGTTGACAATTGATGAACTGGTCGCCGCAAAAGACTATTCTCTCGCCGAAGCAGCGCGCCCGGCGCTCGGGCAATTTGGCGTCGCGTTTACAGTGGCGATTGCGATCATTGCAACAGCGTCCGGGTTGCTAGCCAGCGTGTTCGCCGTGTCGCGCATGCTCGCCATGCTGACGGAAATGAATCTCATTCCCCACAGCCATTTCGGCATGCCGGGGCGCATTCAGAA
>JAGRHX010000017.1 GCA_020444775.1 Gammaproteobacteria bacterium | reverse complement strand
GCCGGCGTGGTCGCCCCCGCCTCGGGAGAGGGCATCTACTACGCGATGTGCAGCGCCCGTCTGGTTGCGCAGGCCGTGCATCGCCGCCTGCGCAGCGGCGATGCACGTGCGCTTGGCGGCGCGCGCAAGGCGTTCATGCGCCAGCATGGGCGGATCTTCTGGATGCTCGGCATGATGCAGCGCTTCTGGTACTGCAGCGACAAGCGGCGTGAGCGCTTCGTGCACATCTGTGCGGACAAGGACGTGCAGGCACTGACCTGGCAAGCGTACATGCAAAAGCGCCTCGTGCGTGCACGGCCTGCCGCGCATGCACGCATCTTCGTCAAGGACCTGGCCCACCTGCTAGGGCTGGTCAGGGCCTGAAGCGCGTCCGATGCAAGCCCAACGTCTCCCCCCGCCAGCACCACCACGCAAGCGTATTCGTGCATGCCGCAAGGTTCCGGCGACGGGCCTGACGAGCCCGCGATGATGCACGTAGACGCCACGACGATCGACTGGATCCTCGCGCTGATGGTACTCGAGGCGCTTGGCCTGCTCGGCTATCACACGATCACCCGGCGCGGGATCCGGCCCGCCACACTGCTGCCCAACCTGTGCGCCGGTGGATTGTTGCTGCTCGCCGCACGGGCCGCGCTCGGCGATGGCCCACGCTGGTGGATTGCCCTGTGCTTGCTGCTGTCGCTACTGGCGCACCTTCTCGATCTGGCGATGCGATGGCACGGGCAACCCGAGCCGAGCCGATGCGCCATACGCGAAACCGCAGGTCGAGATGGTGCCGCCGCGACAAACAAGCTCACGGTTGCTGCCGAGCCGACCGCGGACGCGAATGGTCTGCGCGAGCCGCGTGCGTCTCGATCCGTATGAGCAGCGGCTCGGTCGACCAGCATCGTCAGCTGCTCAATGCCGAGCTGCATGCTCGACCGTTCATGACGCTGGCGCCGCCAGCGCGACTGTGGCACCACGCCTTGCTACTCGAAGGCGATGGCTTGCAGGCGAGTATCGAGGCGCTGCGGACGCTGTACGAGCGGCATGACATGAGCATGCCCGCGGTGGATGGCAATCAGCTGCTCGAGACCTTTCCGGAGTTCAGGCTGCGTTGGGAGCGGCACGCGGAGTTCGTCACCATCACCTTCATTCTCGAGCAGGGCTTTGATCCGCCTTTCGGTAGCGAGCCGGTTCTCCAGCGTCTGCAGCACTGGATCAGGATGTTCCCCGGTGAGCGTGTGCTGGCGGTCACCATGAGCGTCTGGCCGGCGGACGCCCCCGGCTTCGAGGAGTCCGATCTCACACGGCACTTCGAGACGAGCAGCCTGTGCGGCGCCATCTGTCGACGCGCCGACGCCCGCATCTGGACCGATTTCCGTATTCATCCGGACGGCTACGAGCGGATCGCGGTAAAGGACTGCAGCGGTGACGAGAGGCGGCTCGGTGCGCTCGTTCAACGGCTCCTGGAGCTCTCCGACTATCGCGCGCTTGCCCTGCTCGGACTGCCAACCGCGCGTCGTCTGGAGCCGAAACTACGTGAGGTCGGTGACCGGCTGTACCACCAGGTCAGTCGGATACACGGTGACTCGAACCTGGATAGCGATCATGCGTTGCTCGAAGAACTGATCGCGCTTTCGGCTGAGATGGAAGACATTGGTGCCGCTTCCGCGTTTCGCTTCAGCGCCACGAGCGCCTACCGTGCGCTGGTGAAATCTCGCCTCGCTTCCTTGCAAGAGGAGCCATTGCGCGAGCTCGAGACACTGGATGCGTTTCTCTCCCGGCGCTTCGATCCTGCAATGCGAACAATCGACTCGGTATCGATGCGACAAGAGCGGCTTGCGCGTCGCATCGCCCGCGCCGCCAGTCTGCTGAGCACCCGGGTGGAATGCGCGATGGAGCGGCAGAGCCGCATGTTGCTGAGCTCGATGGCGCGGCATGCACGCATGCAGCTGAGACTACAGCAGACGGTCGAGGGACTATCGCTGGCCGCGATTGCCTACTACGTGGTTGGTCTGGTTGGATATGTAAGCAAGCCAGTGGCCGACCGGTTCTTCGCAGGTGGGCTGTCGCTCGTTCAAGCGCTGTCTGTGCCGGTGGTCGTGCTGGTCTGCTGGCACATGCTGCGCAGGCGCAGACGGTCGGTGGAGCAGGACGACGCCGGACACGACAGCGGCTGAAAAGACGGACGAAGGCGCCGACAGGCATCGTCACCGCAACGGCCGCGAACATCGTTCATGCGCACCCCGGCCGCCAGACCTCGTTGGCCGCGCCCGGCCGTGACAGAAACCGATCATGGTCATCGATGAACGCCGCCGGGAACTCGAAGTGCGGCATGGCGCCGCCCGGGTAGACACGTCTCGACCAGTTCGGCCTGGCCTCCAGCTCGTCGAGCCCCGAATAGTCAGTGAAGTCGCCACGTTCACCGTGCGCGACCCAGATCGGCATGAGCAGAGCCCTGTAGACCGAGGGCATGTCCCGACTGAAGAGCATGCCGCACAGGAAATCGAGCGGCGCGTGCACCGCTCCAGGCTGATGGCTACAGCGCCACGCAGCCTCCACCAGCGACTCGGGCACGCCAGCACCGCCCCAGGTACGGCGCAGAAAGTAGCGAATACTGACCTTGCTCGTCAGTGAAGAGAACAGCAGATCGCGCAGCAGCGGCAGGCCCAGCAGCTGCCGCAGCCACGACACACCCCGGTCACCGCTGCCAGCCCCATCGGCGGCCGCCCGAGCGTTCAGCCCGGTCGGGCTGATCAGTGCGAGCGTGCGAAAGGCTTGCGGTCTGTGCATGGCCAGACGGGCCAGGAATTCCGAGCCAAGCGAAAGCGCGACGGCATCGACCGGTGCGGCGCCGTGCCGAGCTTGGATGAAAGCCAACACGGCGCCGATGGCATCGCACATCAAGCTCGGCGTATGACGTCGCTGGCGTCGCTCGGATTGACCGAAGCCAGGCAGGTCGATCGCATAGACCGTACGGCTGCGCGCGTGGTGGGCGTAGAGCGGCGCCATCTCGTGCGCGGAGGCCGCGGCGTTGACACTATGCACCAGCAGCATCGGCGGTGCATCGGCCGTCTCCGGGCCGCCGTGGTAGACACAGATCCTACCGATGCCCGACTCTTGGATACGCGTTTCAACGGCACCAGCAAGATCGACGACCGATTGCGGCTCAGTCATCGGCAATCCGCGGTCGCGTCATCGATTTGCCTCCGTGTGGCATGGGTGGCTGAATGAAGATCATACGACCGGCACCAGGCGTCTCGCCAGCGGCAATGGGCCGTAGCTGTATCGATGCAACGAGCACCAGACCGAGCAGGTTCGCAATCCACGACCACGTCGCGGTCGCGGTCTCGTCCAACTGCTGGCCTTTTGACTCCGTGTCGTCAGGTCAGATGGTACCCTGGACATCAGTTGCCGACATGCAGCCCAGTGGGCATGCGCACCTTGAACCGGGCACGGCGCGTCCTGACACTCATCCGCCAGACCCAGGCGCGAAAGCCTGCCTTGCGCCGCCACATGCGCGACCCGATCAGCCTGCTGACGACCAGCGCATTGCGGCGGCCTTCCAGGCCGGTACTCCAGACCACGAGGCCCTCGACGAGGTCGAAGGGCGCCACGCAGGGAACACTCATTCGTGAACGCACCATCGGCCTCTGTTGGCCTGTCGGCCGTGCTCAGGGAGCAGACCCGCGATCACCATCGGATGGCCGAGGGACGCCCCCTGGTCCGGGCTCTGCTGTCCGGCGGTGTAGGTCGCACGACCTATGCCGTGCTGCTTCGAAACCTTTACGCCATCTACGCCACCATGGAGTCGGCATTCGACCTCGTCGCAGGTGACGATCCGGAGCTTGCCAGCTTTGCGGCTCCGCCACTACGTCGCAGGGCCGCACTGGAGACCGATCTGAAAGCACACCACGGTCTCGACTGGGCTGAGCTGCCTTGCATGCCCGCCAGCGAGGCGTGGACGCGACGACTCCAGCGCCTGGCTGCCGCCGACCCCACGCTCCTGGTCGCCCACGCCTACGTGCGTTACCTGGGGGATCTCAGCGGCGGCAAGGTCGTCGGCTCCCGGGTGGGCCGACACCTGGGTCTGGACGGAGGGGCCGGCCTGGCCTTCTATCGCTTTCCCGAGGTGCCCGACCCGACGGCCCTCAAGGAGATGTTCCGGCGCGGCTTGGACAGCCTGGAGGCACGCGGTCGGAGCGCCGACATGGTTGCGGAAGCGCGCCGCGCATTCGACCTCAACCGGCGCCTGTTCGATCAGATCGACGCCCGCCGTGATGACTTCGGAGACTGAATCCCGGCACTTGTCTCGCACTGCTCGAAGCGACGCTTCCCAGCCGCCCCGGCCATGGCAACCGAGCACCCTGGCGCAGGGGACCATCGGATCGCACCACTCGATCCTCTACACCGCGGCGGGCGGCCATGCGATGCTCGTTGGTGTTCCTGTCGGCTTGATGCCCTACCGTTCACCTCGATGTTGGCACGCGTCCTGCTGCGACTGCTGGCGACAACCAGCATGATGACACCGAATCCGAGATATGTTGGCCGCCGGTGTGAAACCAACTCACGGGTGGTCGATGCCAATGCAACACGGTCTCCGGGGAGAACAACATGAAACTCCTGATCGCCAACCCGAACACCTCCGAGCAGATGCTCGGGCTGATGCTCGAGGAAGCGCGCGGCGGGTGTAGAGCCGATACCGAGCTGGACGGTCTGGCGGCGTCATTCGGCGTGCCCTTCATCGCGACGCCCAGCGAGCTCGCGATTGCGGGTCATGCGCTGCTCGACCTGCTGGCCCGTCATCACCAGGGCTATGATGCGATCATCGTCGGCGCCTTCTGTCACGGGTTCGTGGCCGCCGCCAAGGAGCTGATGCCGGTGCCGGTGGTGGGTCTGGCCGAGGCCGGGCTGCGCGCGGCCCAGCTCATCGGCCGACGCATCGGCGTGCTCGGGCTCGGCAGCCCCGAGCGGGCGCCGCTACGATGTGGGCCATGGTCTGACCGGCACCGACGCCGTCGTCTCGGTGCGCAACCTGCCGATGAGCGGCACCGAGCTGGCCGCCGATCAAAAGGCCGCAGAGCGGCGCATCATCGAAATGGGTCTGCGCGCGGTGGACGAGGATGGCGCGGACGTGCTGGTGCTGGGTGGTGCCGCCTACGCCACCGTAGCCGCACGGATTGCGGATCACCTGCCGGTGCCGGTGGTCGCGCCCACGCATTTTGCCGCCTCGATGGCCGAGAGCCTGGCTGCCTCCTGCTGGCGCAAGCCACGCAGCGGCGGCTACCGCAGTCCCGGCGCGAAGCCCACCACCGGGCTGTCAGCCGAGTTGGCCGCGTTCTTCGCGGATCGACCCTCGGATAGAGGCTGAAGGCCATGTCGCAGCTCAACGTCAGCATGAACGATTCGAGGAATATCGGACCGGTCGAGAAGCAGATTCGTCTGGGCGTGTTGACGCCCTCGTCGAATACCGCGCTCGAGCCCCTCACCAGTGCCCTGGTCGCAACCGTGCCGGGCGTTTCCGCGCATTTCAGCCGCTTTCGCGTGACCGAGATCGGACTCGATCAGCGCTCTGAGCGCCAGTTCGAGATCGAAACCATCGTCGAGGCAGCGAATCTTCTGGCCGACGCCAACGTGGATGTCATCGGCTGGAGCGGCACCTCGGCCGGATGGCTGGGATTCGAGCGCGACCTGGCACTGTGTGAGCAGATCGAGACGGCGACCGGCATTGCCGCGACCACCTCGGTGCTCGCCCTCAACGAGCTGCTGGCCGGCCTCGATGTGCGTCGGGTCGCGCTATATACACCGTACACCGCTGATGTGCAGGCACGCATCATCGACAACTACCGGCGTATCGGTATCGAGTGCCGCGCCGAGCGGCATCTGGGCATACGCACCAACTACGAGTTCGCACGCGTCCCCCCCGAGGACATCGAAGCGGATTGCGCTGCCCTGCTCGATGCCAGCGATGCCGAAGCCGTGATCACCTTGTGCACCAACCTGCGCGCCGCACAGCTGGCGGAGCGGATCGAGCACGGACGTGCCGCGATGCTGCTCGATACCGTGAGCACGGTGGTCTGGAAGATGCTCGCCCTTGCAGGACGCGATCCGACCCGGGTCAAGGGCTGGGGGCGGATCTTCGAGGTGCCGGCGCGCTGAGTGAGCGCCATCAGCCGCCGGGGGGACAGACCTCTAGCCAGTGGCGGGCGATCTGATCGCGGCGCGCGAACCAGGCGCCACCGGTTTGCTGCATGTGCTCGAGCGCCCGGGCAAGGCCGGCAATGCGGCCTGCGCGTCCCATGATGCGAAGGTGCAGGCCGATGGAGAGCATCGCTGGCCGATGCACGGACTCGCGCGCCAGCCAATCGAAGGTATCGATCACATATTCGGCGAAGTCAGCCGCCTTGACAAAGGCGTGACTGTCGAAGAAGCGCATGTCGTTGGTATCGAAGCTGTACGGAACCACCAGGTGCGGTTGCCCGGCGACCTCGAGATAGTACGGCAGATCGTCGTTGTAGGCGTCGCTGTCATAGATCCAGCCGCCGTGCTCCACCAGCAGCCTGCGGGTGTTGATCGAAGCACTGGATTTGGTGTGCCAGCCGACTGGCGCGACGCCCGCTACCCGCGCGATCTCGGCGTGGGCGCGAGCGATCAAGGCCCGCTCGTGCGCCTCGTCCATGCCGGCGTGAGCCTCCCAGCGCCAACCGTGCGAACAGATCTCGTGTCCGCGGGCGATGGCGTCGCGTGCCAGCCAGGGCAAACCGACCAGGGAGCGCGCGCAGGCGTTGTAGGTTATTGGAATACCGGCCTTGCCGATGACCGACATGATCCGGTGATAGCCGACCCGGGTGCCGTACTCGAAATGCGAGGCCAGACACAGGTCGGGGGCACCGTTAACCAGCTGCGTGACCTCGTGAACCGCCTCGTTGCGCTCATCACCGTGGAGCAATGACAGCTCGGCGCCCTCCTCGACGTTGAGCACCACCGAGACCGCCAGCCGCGAACCGTCCGGCCAGCGGATATCCGGCGGATTGTCGCCATAGCCTGCAAAGTCTCTGCTCATCTTCACTCTCCAGTCCGCCAATGAGGCCGGCCGCGAATACGGCTAGCGGCCGCGCTCGATCCGCTCAGCCGCCGAGCACGGGCCAACGCTGCGACCATGGCGCGGTCTGCTCGTAGGCGTTCGCCACCTCCAGCAGCAGCTGGTCATCGCCGAACCGACCGATGAGCTGCAGCCCTATCGGCAGCCCGGACGACGAGGGACTGCACGGCAGACTGATCGCAGGATGCCCGCAGGCGTTGACCCAGCCGGAGTAGACCGCGTGTCCGCGTGGTTCCACGTCGCGGCCGGCGATCGTCGTGGGGAAGGGTTTGTCGGCTTCCCAGGGCAAGGCGGCGGCCGATGGGGTCAACATCAGGTCGAAGGCCGAGAAGGCCTCGGCGACCCGGGCCCTGAAGCCGTTCAGGCACTCGATGATCGACAGATAGTCCGGCGCGGCCACGGCCAGGCCCGCACGCCCCATGGCATTGGCGTTGGGTCCGATGCGACCCTCGACATCATCGTGTTGGCCGAGCAGACGTGCGATCCCGACCTGGCCGATGAGCGGCCAGGCGCGGCTGATGGCATCGATGCAAAACGGTAGCTCGCCGGTCTCGACACGATGCCCGAGCGCTTCGAATACCGGCACCGCCGCCGCGACACTGCGCTCGATCTCGGGATCCACGGGGGCATCGCCAAAGCGTGGCACGTACAGGATACGCAGTGGCCCACTTCGGGTTTCGACTCCTTCGCTGAAACGCTGCGAAGCCTGGTCGCGTCGGTCCGGCCCGGCCAGGATCTCGAGCGCCAGACGCGCGTCGGCCACCGTGCGCGTCAATGGACCGGCCACCTCCATGTCGAGCAGCACACGGGCAAAGCCACCGACGCGGGGCACACGGCCGATGGACGGCTTGAAGCCGACCAGACCGCCGTAGGCCGCGGGTCGGCGAATCGAGCCGCCGCCGTCGGTGCCCAGCGCGATGGGCCCGATGCCGGACGCGACGGCGGCGACCGCGCCGCCGCTGGATCCGCCCGGGGTCAAGCGGGTGTTCCAGGGGTTGACGGTGGTGCCGAACAGCGGGTTGCTGGTATAGCCCTCGACCGTGAACTCGGGCACGTTGGTCTTGCCGATGACCACCGCGCCGGCGTTGCGAAGTCGCTGCACCGGCAGCTCGTCGTCGGTCGGTATGAAATGCTCGTACAGTCGGCTACCCCAGGTGGCGCGCATGCCTCTGGCGAGCAGATTGTCCTTGATCGTCACCGGAATGCCTTCCAGCGGCCCGCGGGCGGCGCCAGCCGCGATCCGCCGCGCACTCTCGGCGGCCTCAGCCCTCGCACTGGGATTGAGCGTGACCACGGCGTTGAGCATCGGATTGACGCCGACGAGACGCTCCAGCACCGATTCGAGCAAAACCTCGGGGGTCGTGGCGCGCTGCTGCAGCATCGTCCGTAGACGCGTCGCATCGAGCTGCCAGAGCGGGACGTCACACATGAGCCTTCAAACCAGTGTCGGATCAGAACTCGGCGATCTTCTTCAGTCCCACCATCTTGTCGCCGATGAGCAGGACGACGATGGTGAGCGCGATGAGACCGGCGGAGATTGCGGCGATGGTCGGGTCAGGACGCTCGTCCAGATACTGCAACATCTGGATGGGCAGCGTCTTGTAGCGCGCATCGGTCAAGAATATCGAAACCGGATAGTTGTCCATCGACGCCAGGAATGCAAAGAGCCCGGAGGTGATGAAGGCCGGTGCCAGCGCCGGCACCAGCACCTTGAACAGCGCCTTGGGGTACGAGCAGCCCAAGGTCCGCGCGGCATCGATCAGGCTGAAGTCGAACAGGGACAAGGATGCGACCACCACGCGCATGACAAAAGGCAAGGTGACGATGATGTGTCCGATGACGAGACTCGGATAAGCCTCCCGAAGCCCCATCTCACGCAGGAACTGCAGCAGCGCCACGCCCAGCACCAGCCCCGGCATCATCAACGGCGAAACCATGAAGGTCGTGACGCTCTCGCGAAACGGCAGGTTGCCACGCACGACCGCGATGGCACACGCCGTGCCGAGCAGCAACGACACGAAGGTGCAGATGAGCGCGATCTGCAGCGACAGCCAGACGGCATCATCGAGCCCGCGCAGTCGCGCCAGCTGCGCGTACCAGCGCAGCGACCACTGCGGCGGCGGTAGATCGAAGACCGGCGAGCTGCTGAAGGAGACCGCGATGGTCACCGCCAGCGGCAACATCAGGTACACGACCACCAGCAGCGCGATGCCCCAGGTGAGTCCGAGCGCGATTTGCTCCAGGCGGGTCATGGCTTGTACCAGCGACGCCCGAGCAGGCTGCTCGCGAGCACCACCGCGACCGCGATGATGAGCAGGATCGAGGCCGAGGTCGAGCCGAGCGCATGGTCGCGCAGATACAGATAAGAACGCGCGGTCAAGGTGGACAGCGTGGGATATCGTTCACCGATGAGCAGCGAGGGGATCACGTACATGGACACCGACAGCGAGAACACGAAGGCAATCCCGGCGATCACCCCGCTCATGCTCATCGGCAGCGTTATGTGGATGAACCGGTACAGCGGGCTTGCGCCCAGGGTTGCACCGGCCGCGCTCAGACGCGGATCGATGAGCTTGAGCACCGAATAGATCGGCAAGACCATGAACGGCAGGAAGATGTTGGTCGCGCCGAACACCAGACCGGTCTGGGTGAAGATGAGACGCAGCGGCTCGTCGATCGCGCCAATGGCCAGCAGCGTCTGGTTGAGCACCCCATCGGAGCGCAGCACGATGGCCCAGGCGAAGGCCTTGACCACGACACCCACCGAGAGCGGCAGTATCAGGGCGACGAGCAGGATGGTCTGCATGTAGCCGCGGGAGCGGGCGAGCGCGACGGCCGTGGGATAGCCGAGCAGCAGGCAACACAGCGTCGTCCACGCCGCGGCCGACAGGGTGTTGGCAATCACCTTCCAGTGGAACGCGTCGCTGAGAAAGACCGCGTAGCGCTGCAGACCGAAGCCGTGCTCGGTGCGCAGGCTGGTGAGCAGCAGCAGCACCAGTGGCAGGGCAAACGCGGCGAGCAGATAGACGATGCCTGGCGCCGCCAGCCAGGCGATCGGTTCGGGTGCTGACCAACGGGCGCGCCGTGGCGCGTGTGCCCTCCCGGCCGCGAGCTCGCTCATTGTGCAAAGCTCAAGGTCTTGTCCACCGGCCAATGCAACAGCGATGTGCTGCCCGGCTCGAGCGCGCTGCCCCCGGCCCCGCTCGCCTCGACCATCAGCCGCTCGTCGTCACCTGCCTGGAAATGCAGCACGGTGCGTGAGCCGAGGAACAAGCGTTCGCGCAGCCTGACCTCGACCTGGTTGTAACGCTCGGCATCACCGGGCGGCGGCCCCAGCGAGATGTGCTCCGGACGCACGGCGACCAGCACCCGACTGCCGGCGGTGAAGCCATCGGGCACCGTGACCGTGCCCAGACGGGTCTGGACACGCGCGCCGCCCGATGGCAAGCCTGACTGCACGGTGCCGGGCAGATGGGTCGCGGTGCCGACGAAATCGAGCACGAAGGCGGTGGCCGGCCGCGCGTACACCACGTCGGGCCGGTCCACCTGCTCGATGACCCCTTGGTTCATCACCGCGATACGATCGGACATGATCAGCGCCTCGTCCTGATCGTGGGTCACGAACACCGCCGTGATCTCCAGCTCACGCAGCAGTCGACGCAGCTCGATCTGCATGGTCTCGCGTAGCTTTCGGTCCAGCGCCGAGAACGGCTCGTCCAGCAGCAGCAGATCCGGCCGCACGGCCAGCGCGCGTGCGACCGCGACACGCTGCTGCTGACCGCCGGACAGCGCACGCACCGAACGCTGCGCGTAGTCCTGCATGTGCACCAGGCTGAGCACGCGCTGCACCTCGGTCGCGACCTGGGCGGCCGGCGTACGCCGGGCCTTGAGCCCGAAGGCCACGTTGTCGGCCACCGACAGATGCGGGAACAGGGCATAGTTCTGGAAGACCACGCCGACGTTGCGTCGATGCGCGGGCAGACGATCGAGGCCGCGTCCGCCGAGCGTCACCTGACCGCGCTCGGCCCGCAGCAGTCCCGCGACCAGCCGCAACAGCGTGGTCTTGCCACAACCCGAAGGCCCGAGCAGCGAAACGAGCTCGGCGCGTGAGACGTCCAGATCCAGATCCTGGATGACCCGGTTGCCTTTGAACGACACGCTGACCTTGTCGACACGAAGATATGGGGCCGATACCGCTCTCGCCCGCGCGCCGGACGGCGCCATATGCCTCTGCGCGTCGTCATCCGCTTCCAGGCGCGCGACAGCGTCCATCAGATCGCCATCAGCCGATCCCAACGCTCGATCCATGCCCTGCGATTCTCGCTGACGAACTGCCAGTCGGGTGAGAACACCGGCACACCGTCCGGCAAGCCGGCCGGTGTGGGCGTGGCCGTGTTGGTCGGGATGGAGAACGTCTTCGGCGTCATCAGCGCCTGGAACTCGGCACCGAGCATCTCGTTGACGAAGGCAAGCGCGAGCTCCTGCTCGGGGCCGTCCTTGACCAGCGCGATACCCGAGGGCATGGCACAGATCGCCTCGCTGGGCGCCGCGAGATCGACCGGCGCACCGTCGAGCTTGCGCGGGATGGCGAACGAGGAGAAGCCACCGGCCAGCAGCCAGGCCTCGCCCTGCTCGAGCAGATTGAAGCTGGGCGGCATCTTGGTATAGATGGTCAGCAGGTTCGGCTTCATCTGTGCCATCTTGTCGAAAGCCGCATCGACCTCGTACTGCGCCTCGGCGAGCGGCTTGCCGGTAGCCAGATGTGCCGCCAGGAAGAATGCCCACATGCCCTCGGTGTTCTGCAGGGACGGGATGATCACCTTGCCCTTGTTCTTCTCATCCCACAGGGCCGACCACGACTGCACACCGTCCGACATCTTATCAGTGTTGTACGCGATCCCGCACCAGGGCTGCTGATAGTTGGCCCACATGCCGTCCCGGTGCACCGCCGCGGGCTTGATCGCGGCGATGTTCGGGGTGATTTGTGGCGTGAGCGGTGTGATGAGCCCCTCGTCCGCGGCGAGTATCAGCACCGGATCGTCCATCATCACCACCGAGAGATACGGGGCGTCCTTGTTGGCACGCATCTTCTCGAGGTTGACCGTCGACTTGGTGCCTTCCAACAGCAGGGTGCAGTCATACTTCCTCTCGAAGACCGGCACGACCGTCTCGGCCATCCATCCCGTGTGTCCACCTGCACAGCCGATCACCAGCTGCCGGTTCTTACCCGCGGCGCGCGCGATGTACGGAAAGCCGGTGAGCAACGCACCCGCGGCGCCGCTTTGCTTGAGGAACTCGCGCCGTGTGGTCGAGGCCCTGGTCGGTCTGTTCTTGCTCATACGCATCTCCACTTCGCCCGCGGTGACAATGGTAACGACTCGATAACATCTGGACTCATCGGTGAGCTAGCAACATCCAGGCCATGACATCCGTCGACCGCGAGCGTAGGTGAACGCCGTCGGGGTGCGGTTCGCAGTAGACCCGCCGCGGTGCATCGGCCGTCGCATCCGGCGCGCGCACGCATACGGTGCAACGCTGCCGGCAATCGGTGCATAGACGCGCCGGCGTCAATACGGTCGCGTCTGCGCCGGCAGCCAGGTCACCAGCTCAGGCAGGGCGATCAGGAGCACAGCGAACAGCAGCATGATGGCCGCATACGGCAGACCTCCGCGGATGGCATCGTGGATACCGCCGCTATCGGGGCGTATACCGTGCACTACGAACAGGTTCATCCCGACCGGCGGTGTGATCATGCCCAGCTCGCACATCAAGACGATGAACACCCCGTACCAGACCGGGTCGACGCCGAGCGCGGTGACCAACGGAAAGGTGATGGGCACGGTCGCCACCAACATGGACATCACGTCCATGAACATCCCGAGCAGCAGATAGAAGAGCATGAGGATGAGCAGCATCTGCGTCGCCGACAGCCCCAGTGAGGCGACCCAGCGGGTCATCGCGTCGGCGACACCGGTCAGACTCATGGCCAGGTTGAGGACGAACGCCGATGTGATGATGAGCAGGATCATGCCGGTGGTACGCGCGGTCTGCAGGAAGCAGACCTTGAGCACCGACCAGCGCAGCCGCGCGTTGCGCCAGGCGAAGAACAGCGAGGCGCTCACACCCAACGCGGCCGACTCGGTGGTGGTCGCGATGCCGAGGTACAAGCTGCCCATCACGGTCAGGAAGATCACCAGTGGTGGAATGAGATCGAGCAACAGCCGGACGCGCTCGGGCAACGGCATACGGATCTCCTTCGGAGCCGATGTGCCGCGCAGGCTGACCAGCAGGATGTAGAGCATGAACAACGCCGTCAGCATCAGACCGGGCACGATACCGGCGATGAACAGCTGACCAATCGACGTGTCCGTGATCGAGCCGTACACGATCATGTTGACCGACGGCGGAATCAGGATCCCCAGCGTGCCACCGGCCGCCAGCGAGCCCAGCGACAGATTGTTCGGATAGCCGCGTGCCTGCAGTGAGGGCAAGGCAACGGTGCCGACCGTCGCCGCGGTCGCCACCGACGATCCCGAAGTGGCGGCAAACATCGCACAACAGCCGATGTTGGTGTGTAGCAGACCACCGGGTAGCCAGCCCAGCCAGGCCGCCAGCGCACCGTAGGTGCGGTCGGCGACACCGGAGCGCAGCAGCACCTCGCCCATCAGCACGAACAGCGGGATGGCGGTCAGCAGATTGTCGTTCTGCACGCCCCAGATCACCGGCGCGATGGAATCCATGAAGGGGATCCCGTAGGCCAGCATGCCGCCGACGATGCCCACGGCGGCCATCGCGACCGCGATCGGCAGGCCGAACAGCATCATGGCCAGCATCAGCACGAAGGCGATGAAGATGACCAGCACGCTCATGTCGGCACCCCATCCTTCGGCCGGGCGTCCACGCCCCGCTGCGACACGCTCTGAAGCTCGTCGTCGAGCTCCTCCTTCGCGCTCTTCGGATGGAACTCCTCGTTCAAGGCATCCACTCGGCCGGTGACCGCCAGCCAGGTGGCGCGCAACGCGAGCACCACCGAGACCAGCGCGAATACGGCGAGACCTGCGAACCAGGCGCTTTGTGGGTAGATGAGCGGCGTCGCCCAGGGCGTCTGCGCGACGCTTCGATAGTCCATGGTGTCGAGCAACACCTTGAAAGCGAGCCAGGCGATCAGGCTGGAGAAGGCCGCCAGCAGGACGATGGATGTCCAGTTCAAGAGCGCCTGCAGGCGGCGCGGCAGGAGCGCGTGGATCACGTCGACACGGATGTGGTTGCGTCCGATGACAGCGGTGGCGAACGCAATGGTGGCGCCGACGGCGAGCGCATAGCCGCCCAGCTCGTCGGCACCCTGGATGGAGAAATTGAACAGCTTGCGCAGGATGGTCTCCAACGTCACGACGCACGAAAGGCTGATGAAGATCACGCCGAAGACGATGCTGAGAACGTCGTCTATGAAACTACGCAGCCGCACGTTCAACTCCCGTTCCCGATTATTTCAGACCGACGACCGGGCCCACGGTCTCCATCCACTTCTTCGAGCAGCCGGGATGGGACTTGTCGCACAGCTCGGACCAGACGGGCACCGAGATCTTGGCCAGCGCCTCACGCACGACCTCGATGTCGGCCGGCTTGACTGGCACGTTGACGAGCTTGTAGCGCTTACCTGTGGTGCAGGGGTCCTGGTCCACGTTGCAGTTCACCGCGTCCAGCCACAGCTCCTCCGAACGCTTCCAGATGTCGTCGGTCAGCTTGTCGAAGGCCGCCTGCATCTTCTCCTGCTGCTCGGGCGACAGCCGTTGCCACGCCTTCAAGGTGATCGCGTAGCCATTCAGGGCGAGCTGGAAGCCGAGCGGCAGCTGATGGGTCGTGACCTCGGGCCAGGACGAGGAGTTGGCCGAGCTCGGCCCGGTGATGGCACAGTCGACCACGCCCAGCGAGAGCGACTGATGCACCTCGGTGAAGGACAGTGGCACAGGAATACCGCCGATGGATTCGACGAACTTTGCGAGGTTCTGGTCGTAGACACGAACCTTCAAGCCCTTCACATCGGAGAGCTGGGTGATGGGCGGCTTGCAGAACAACATCTGCGGACCGAACGCCCAGATGCCGAGCAGCTTGACGCGAAACTGCTCTTGCAGACGCTGGTCGACCACGTCGTAGAACGCTTCCATGGTCTTCCTGCCGGTCGCGTAGTCCGGATTCAGACCGACCAGGTCCATGCCGAGCAGGGTCGGCTCGTCCCGGGAGTTCTGCGACACACGCAGGGAAACGACGTCGAACAGTCCCGCCTTCATCAGACGTAGCTGTTCGGTGTCCTTGACGCCGAGCTGGTCCAACGGCTTGTAGTCCATCTTGATCGGCAGACCCGAGCGCTCTTCGAAGCTCTCGAAGAACGGCCTCTCCAGCTCCTTCTGGATCAATCCGGTCGCCGCCGGCTGACCGATGACCTTGAAGGTCATGTCCTCCGCGACCGCGGGCCCGGCAAGACTCAGGGCTGCGAGTGTGCAGGTGGTGGCAAGGGCCCCCATGAGTCGGGTTGGCTTCATCGAACGTCTCTCCTGTGCGCGTGTGGGCTTCGATATGCCGGCGATACGCATCCACCGCGGACGGATGGGCGCTGGCGCAGCACTGACGTTCGAGCTTGAGCAAGGAGCGTGCCATCGACTCGACAGGACGCTTCGCTCAGCGCCTGCCGGGAGCCGTGGCAGGAGGCGGGGACGATGACCCACCGCAAGCCTGAGGCCGAGTCACACGCTCGGCCGACCGGGAAGGTTCGGGCTCCGCACCACAATGGCGCGCGTCCGGCACCTCTTTGGCCACGGCCTACCCAATCTGGTGCAGCGACCGTCGCCCCAACAGACCTCAGTCGAAATGAAGCTCGCTGACGAAGCGGCCACGCGGCCGTGCCGGAGCGGGCTTGTCCGCCACGATGAAGCGACCGTGCTCATGCAGGGCAGCGGGTGCCTGACCGTCCCACACGACCACGCCGCGCGACAGGGTGCAGGCCGGCCAGGCGTTGACCTGCATGCCTTCATAGGGCGTGTAGTCGACGTCGTGATGCAGCATCTGGTTGCTGATGAGCCTGGGCGTGCCTTCGTCCCAGATGACGAGATCCGCGTCGGCGCCGACCGCGATGCGGCCCTTGCGCTCCAGACCGTACATCTTCGCCACGTTGGTCGCGGTCAGGGCGACGAACTCGTTGATGCTGATACGTCCGGTCAGCACGCCGTGCGAGTACAGCAGCGGCAGACGGGTCTCGAGTCCCGGTACGCCATTGGGCACCCACTTGAAGCTGGCCGTCTCGCCGCGCAGCTTCTTGCCCTTGGGATCGTCGAAGCGGGTCGGCGCATGGTCGGACGAGAACACCGCGAAGGTCCCGTTGCACAAGGCTTCCCAGACGATCTCCTGGTTCTTCGCGTCACGTGGCGGCGGGCTGCAGATGCATTTCGCGCCCTCGAAACCATCCTTGCGCAGATCGTCCTCGGTGAGGAACAGGTACTGAGGACAGGTCTCGGCGAAGATCTTGAGACCCCGTCCCTGCGCCCAGCGGATCTGCTCGATGGCCTCGCGACCGGAGACGTGGACGATGAGGATCGGCACATCGACCAGCTCTGCCAGCGTGATGGCGCGATGCGTGGCCTCGCGTTCGACCGCCATCGGCCTGGAGGTCGCGTGATGATGCGGCTGCGTCATGCCGGCCCGCTCGAGGCGCGTGGTCAACCAGCCGATCGCATCGGCATTCTCGGCGTGGACCATGACCATGGCCTGCTCGCGTCGCGCCACCGCGAGCACGTCCAGTATCTCGGTATCATTGAGACGCAGATCGTCATAGGTCATATAGACCTTGAACGAGGTGTAGCCGTCGTGAATCAGCGCCGGAAGCTCCTGGCCGAGCACCGCCTCGTTCACATCGTTCAAGATGAGGTGGAAGCTGTAGTCGACGAGCGCCTTGCCCTCGGCACGCGCGTGGTAGTCGTTCACCGCTTCACGCAGCGTCATGCCCGCTTGCTGGACAGCGAAGGGCATGACGGTCGTGGTGCCGCCACAGGCCGCGGAGCGGGTCGCCGAGGTGAAGTCGTCGGCGCATACCGAGCCATCACCGCTGACCTGATCGATATGGCAATGGCCGTCTATCCCGCCCGGTGTCACCACCCGACCAGCGGCATCGATCTCCCGCTCGCCCGGGGGCAGGTCTCGGGCCAACGCGGTTATCTCGCCATCATCGATACCGATGTCACATTCGAAGCAATCGGACGCGGTCGCGACTCGTGCATTTCGCACGACGAGCTGGTGAGCATGCATGACGTACCTCATGGCGGCTAGCGGGGTTGCTCAAGACACCTGGTCGCCGTGCAAGAACGCGGCCAGCGCCGGGGACAGACCGATGTTGCGCTTACCCGGCGGTCGGGCGAGGGTCCCGCTTCGCGGCTGCCGGGGGGCGATGCTGACCAGTGCCTCGACCAGCCCCACCGCGCAACGCACACCGTCGATGACCGGCACCGGGATCCTGTCCTCGACGTCGCGCGCCAGCCCGGCGATCGGTCCGCCACCCATGATCACGAGCTCGGCGCCATCGGCCTCGACCGCGGCATGGCATTCGTTGACCAGGGCCTCGGCCGCGCTGCCGCGTGCGTTGCGGATGTCGTCCAGCGTCGCCCGCATGGGACGCACGCTGACCAGACGCCGGTCCAGATCGTGCTCGGCCGCGCACTCCGCGTACCAGCGTGCGAGCCGCTCGTTGAGACAGACGATGGAGAATCGCGTGCTGCACAGATAGGCGACATGCAAGGCCGCCTCGGCGATGCCGACCACCGGCACCCGCGCCAGCTCGCGCGCGGCGAGCAGACCCGGATCGCCGAACGCGGCGATGATGATGCCGTCGGCATCATCGCCGTGCTCGGCGATCGCCTCGAGCACCGCGTGACCGGCGACCTGCGCCTCGATACGGGTCGCCACGTACTCGACACCGAAACGCGCGGTCGCGGCCTCCAAGGTGGTGCCGGGACGGGCGCTGCGACGTGCCTCGTCGAGCATCAGCTCGGTGACCGCCTCGGTGACGTTGGGGTTGATCAGCAATATTCGCATGGGCAGGTGTCCGGGGTTGATCGCGACGGGGATCGAAGCGGCGCTGTCAGCCGAGCGTCCGTGACGGCAGACGATGCAAGAGACGGGCATCCCGCGGGGCGGTTTCGCGCCGTGCACGAAACGCTCAGCAGGGCCGGTAATCGGTGAGCGCGTTCTCCACCGCGCGTCGCAACTCCTGCGGCATGATGGGTTTGCGCAGATACGGACGTTCGCCTTCGATGAGGAACTGGTGAGCCAGCGGACTCAGCGTATCACCGGTCAGGAACAGGAACCGGTCGGAGAGCTCGGGGCGCAGCGCCTTCGCCTTCTCCCACAGCTGCCGCCCGTCGATATCGGGCATGCGCAGATCGGTGATGACCAGATCATATCGAGTCGTCTCCAAAGCCTCCAGGGCCGTGACGCCGCTGCTGCGGACATCGACCTGGTGGCCCACGACGGTGAGAATCTCGCCGATCGTCTCGCCCACATCGGGCTCGTCGTCGATCACCAGGAATCGGTAGCGTGCCGGATCCCCGGCGGCAGCCTCGTCCGGCATACCGTCAGCGGGCGCATCGTCCATGATCGGCAGCCTGACCACGAAGGTGGTCCCACCGTCAGTCACGCCGTCAGCAGGGCCTGTCTCGATATCGATCTGCCCTTCGTGCGCGAGCACGATGCCGCGGCACACCGACAGCCCGATACCGGTCCCCACCCCCTCCGGCTTGGTGGTGAAGAACGGCTCGAAGATCCGATCG
>JAGRHX010000219.1 GCA_020444775.1 Gammaproteobacteria bacterium | reverse complement strand
GCAGGGTCGCACCGGTCGGGGACGGAACCCAGGCCGTGTTTGCGCCAGCCTTGGGATGAGCGATCCTCTGCTCGAGCATGGGCGCCATGAGGTCAGGCACTGCCCACATGCCCTTGCCGATCTGGGCACGGCCCCGCATGCCGCAGCGCAAACCGATGTCGACGTTGCGATTCTCGTAGGCTTCGATCCACGGCTGCGAGCGCATGTCCGACTTACGCACCATCGGCCCCGCTTCCATATCGGTGTGGATCTCGTCCCCGGTGCGGTCGAGGAATCCTGTATTGATGAAGATGACGCGTTCCGCGGCTGCCCGAATGCAGGACTTCAGGTTGACGCTGGTTCGTCGCTCCTCGTCCATGATGCCTATCTTCAACGTGTTGCGCTCGAGCCCGAGCGCCTGCTCGACACGCTCGAAGAGCTCGACCGTCGCCGTCACCTCATCGGGGCCGTGCAGCTTCGGCTTGACGATGTAGACGCTGCCCCGACGGCTGTTACGTAGCGGCCCGCTACCGATGAGGTCGTGGCGGGCGGCCAGCGCGGTCACCATTGCGTCCAGGAAGCCCTCCGGGATCTCCTCGCCGTCCGGACCGAGCACCGCGTCGGTGTACATGTGCAGACCGCAATTGCGCACCAGCAACAAGCTGCGACCCGGTAACGAGAAGCTCGTGCCGTCGGGCGCCGTGTACTCGCGGTCCGGGTTGAGTCGGCGCTCCACACGCCGGCCGTCCTTGTCGAAGCTGGCCGTGAGACTGCCCTTCATCAGCCCCAGCCAGTTGCGATAGACCCGCGCCTTGTCCTCGGCATCCACCGCCGCCACCGAATCCTCGCAGTCGGCGATTGTGGTGACCGCGCTCTCCAGCACCACGTCCATGACACCTGCCGGATGCAGGCGACCGACTTCGTGCGTTGCGTCGATCCGAAGCTCGATGTGCAGATTGTTGTTGCGTAACAAGATCGCTTCGGGACGTTCCGCGACACCCCGGTAGCCGACCAGCTTCTCCGGCATCCGCAAGCCGGTGGTGATGCCATTGGAGAGATCCGCCAACAGCGTGAGCGGCTGCCCGCCCAGCCGGTAGACGACCACGTCGTGGTGGCTGCCCTCCTCCAGTGGCGTGCAGTCATCGAGCAGACCGGCAACGAATGCGAACACCGCGGTTGCCCGCTTCGCATTGAAGACCGGCCCTTTCTCCAGTCCATCGGACTCGTCGATGGCATCGGTGCCATACAGCGCATCGTAGAGACTGCCCCAGCGCGCGTTCGCCGCGTTCAGGGCATAGCGTGCGTTGTCCACCGGCACCACCAGCTGTGGCCCGGCGATCAGGCTGATCTCGTCGTCCACATTGGACGGATCGATCACGAGCTCCGGTCCCGCCTCGAGCAGGTAGCCGATCTCGGTCAGGAATCGGCGATAGGCCTCCGGGTCGATGGACGCGCCGCGGTGCTGTCGATGCCAGTCATCGAGCGCCGACTGCAGACGGTCCCGCTCGAGCAGTAGCTCGCGATTACGCCGGCCCAGCGCCTTCACGATCTCCGCGAGGGACTTCCAGAATGCATCGGCCTGAACGCCGCTGCCCGGCGTCATTTCTTGGGCAATCAGGTCATGGAGGGGTCGAGCGATGCTCAAACCCGCAACGACCACACGCTCGGTCATGATCATGTAATGCACTTGTGCTGATGCGCAGCAACGGCGCGGGCAGGCCCGCATCACCCGGTCTCCGGGGACAGGGTCATGGCAACGCGGAACCACGTCCGGGACCGTGCTGGCTGGGATGACGAACAGCCACCCGGCCCGGGCGAACCCGCGGTTCGGACTGGCGCGCACCGGACCGTCATAGGAGGCCGGCCAATGGGCCTATTCTGACGCTTTTGCTGCAGTGAACAAGAGGCATTTCACCCGATGGTCGGGTGGGCGGGAAAGAGGAGCGGGGCACGACGCGGCTGGTGGCTCCAGCCGCGTCGTGTCGGATCAGAAGTTGTCCTTGCGCTTGCGGGTCTCGGCGAATACCGCGACGTCGTCGGCCTCGCGCATACCGAGGGTCTCGCGCAGCATCGTGCTGGTCGGACGCAGGAACGGATTGGTCTGACGCTCCTCGGCCAGCGTGGTGGGCACGGTCGGCTCGCCACGGGCACGCAGCGCGTCGATCTGCCGGGCGCGCTCGACCAGCGCCTCGTTCTGGGGCTCCACGCTCAAGGCGAAACGGGCATTGGATTGGGTGTACTCATGGGCACAGTAGATGCGCGTCGAGTCCGGCCAGGCAAGGATCTTCTGCAAGGACTGCCACATCTGCGCGGGGCTGCCTTCGAACAATCGACCGCAGCCGAGTGCGAACAAGGTGTCACCGACAAAGGCGATGCCGTCATCGGCGAAGTGATAGACGATGTGGCCACGGGTGTGTCCCGGCGTGTC
>JAGRHX010000218.1 GCA_020444775.1 Gammaproteobacteria bacterium | reverse complement strand
CTGGAAACACCCACATACCGCCGAAATGGATGGCGGAATGCTTGCGCAACATGAGCACTTCTATACCCGGAGAGGTATCGCGCACCACAACCACGGTTGCCGCGTCGACCGCGGTGGCGACCGGCTGCCCTGAATCAGTCATGCTTCACCCTGTACGCCCGACTGGTAACGAACCAGAAAAGACACCCCAGAAGGGACGCCCCAGAAGGGACGCCCCAGGAAAGACTCCGATATTGATATTGACCACAAGTGGCGAACTCGGCCTGCCGGCGCGTGTCAGCGGTCACGTGGATTTGAACTTCGGCAACGTGAAGGACTCGTCCACACGTTCGAAGAAGACCTCCACGGGCAGTCCGATACGCAGCGCATCCGGCGCGACGTCGACCACGTGAGAGACCAGCCGCACGCCTTCTTCGAGCTCGACGATTACGGCCGCATAGGGGACCTCGTCGGCGAATCCGGGGTGCAGCGCGCGATGGATCACGGTCCAGCTATACACCTGTCCACGACCCGAGGACTGCTCCCACCGCCAGTCCAGGGAACCGCATGCATTGCAGCTCTCGCGCGGCATGTGTCGCCAGGTGCCGCAGCTCGTGCAACGCTGGAAACGCAGCTCGTGGTTCTTGCAGAACTCGTAGAACTCGCCGTTGTACCCCTCTCCACGCGGGAGAGGTCTGGCAGTCGCGCTCACGTTCACCTCCTGAGAATGGCCAGCGAGCCATCGCCGAAGTCACCCCAGCCGGTGACCAGCCCGATCTCGCAGTCCGGTACCTGGAGACTCGCCTCGTGGCGAAGCTGGCGCACCGCTTCGACCACATGGTTGTGACCCCAAACATGCGCCTCGGAGAGCAATCCGCCATGCGTGTTGATTGGCAGCTCGCCGTCGATGCGAAGACGCCCGCCCTTGACGAAGTCTCCCACCTCGCCACGACCACACAGCCCCAGCGCCTCGATCTGCAGCATCACCACATAGGTGAAGCAGTCGTAGATCTGGGCGAAGTCCAGATCCTTACGCTCGATACCAGCCATTTCGAAAGCCTGTGGCGCGGCAAAGCTGAGTCCGATCTGGAAGAAATCGGCGCGGTTGGGGATGTCGTCGGCGGGATAGGGGTGGCCCTCGGCGATACCCATGATATAGACCGGCGAGCGGGCACAATCCGCGGCACGCTCGGCCGATGTCACGACCACCGCGCAGGCGCCATCGGTCTCCAGACAGCAGTCGAGCTTGCGAAACGGCGTCGCCATCATCGGCGCGGCCAGGTAGTCGTCCAGTGTCAACGGCCGCCCGTGCATGTAGGCGCGCGGGTTGGACTGGGCGTTGGCGCGGCAGGTCAGCGCGATCTCGGCCATGTCCTCGGGCTGTACGCCGTACAGCTGCTGGTGCCGGGTCGCCAGCCAGGCGTAGTAGTGTACCGGCGCCAGCGCGCCGAACGGCGCGTAGAAGTTGCGCACCGCCTGGCTCATGGCGTTCTCACGCAGCGCGGCACGCGCCTCGGGACGTTCCCGCCGGCTCACCCTGGCTTCGGAATAGCCGTTCCAGCCGAACGGGATCAGCACGTTGCGGGCGACGCCCGCCGACACCGCCATCGCCGCGCTCTGCAACGCGGTGACCGGGCTCGCGCCGCCCATCTGCACCATGGTCGAGTAGCGCAGGTCACCGACCCCGAGGTTGGCGGCCAGCGCTTCCTGCCAGACGAACGGTCCGGGCAGGACGAATCCGTCGATGTCCTGAACGCCGAGTCCGGCATCGGCGATGGCCCGCATCGAGGCCTGCACGACCTGATGCATGACGCTCTGCTCGGCACCTCGCTTGTACTCGGTCTCGCCCACACCGACGATGCAGGCCTTGTCTTTGAGTGACACGTCTACCTCCTTCGCAATGACCCCAGCGGGATCTCGCCGGCGCGGCCGCGAGTGCCGCCTACTATAGCGCACCCGAGGCCGCGACCAGGCTCGGCTCAGGCCGCGAAGTATCGCTGGTACATATCGTAGCAGTCGGTATCCAGCGTCCGCTTCTTGTAGAAGGACAGGAAATGCGCCCAGTACTCGAAGAGCACGTTCTTGCGTCTCTGCGAGACGCTGCTGTAGCGATACTCCTCGATCACCGAACGGGCGTTCCTGAAGATGTGCGCATCCCCCTGGAAACGACCGGCGCAGGCGACCAGGGTCGAGATCAGGCGGTCGCGCTCACTGCTGCGCCCGGTGTATGAGCGCACCAGCGCGACGGCACTGGAGGGGTCCTGCTCACGGACGGCCTCCGCGAGCCGCACCAGGATCTCGTCGGTCGAGAAGCGCTCCGCCCAGGACATCCGCGAATCCGGGTCCGGGCGCTCCACGTCGGGCAGATCCGGATAGGAATCGACCTCACCGATGGTATCGGTGACGAACCATGCCGACAGATACACGGCCTTGGCCTGATGTGGGTTGCTGAAGTTGCGCAGCCAATGATTGACGACGTTGGCATAGTCGAAGCTATGGGTCGGCACAGTGTAGGCGATCGGCGCACGCAGACGCTGCACGCAGTGCGTGGCGTGCGCGATCATGATGACGTCGGCGATCGCACGCAGCGCCTTGCCCGCACCAAGAAAGCCGGTGATCGCGGTCGAGACCGCGACCGGATCGCCCTCGAGTATGAGGCCGATGAGCCGGTCCTGCTCGTCCTCGCCGAGCGGCTCGCTGTTGCGCTCGTGCAAGTCGTACTGCCCTCCCCTGAAGGTGGTACCCAGCAAGAAGCTCGCGTGGTCGTACAGCGAATGGAATATCGGTGCGTTGCAGATGTCGGGCACCACCACATAGAAGAACGGATGGGCGCGCTCCCAGCCCACCCAATCGGCCAGATCGAACATCGAGCGAGCGCGGATCGCCTTGTGCCCGATATGCCGCACGCGGCGAAAGGAGTTGTACTCCTGCTGGTCGATGATGGCCGCGAACAAGAGCTGATCCTGCAGACGCTTGCGCAGCTCGGGCTGCGCCGCCAGCCCCAGGAACAGCCTGTAGCTGAGCGACTTGTCGCCGCTGGTCAGGGCATGGAACATCCGTTCGAAGCGCTCGTCCACCGAGCCTTCGACCAGCGGCGGCTGGTCTTCGAAGTGACGGTGCAGCTCATGCCCCAGCGCGTCCTCGGCGCAGCGTTCCTGCTCGCGCGCGTAGTGACCGGGAAAGCCGCATTCGAGCTGCGCCCAGACATCCAGGCCCTGCGGCACGTAATAGACGCCCTGGACCAGGGGTAGATGTTGCTGATCGCGGGGCAGGAATTCCGCCAGCCGCAGACCGGCGCGCAGGCCGAGCACGGTGTGATCGTAGTTGACGTTGCGGAATTCACCGTTCGGCAGCAGCTTCTCGTGCGCCGGCACGTGCAGATAGGGCGCCGCGGTGCGCATCACGTGCAGGACCAGCTCGCGAAGATCGTGTCCACCGGTCGCGAGCTGGCAGAATGTGTCGGTCGCCTGATGGTGCCGGCCGTCCAGGATCTGCTCGTCCATCGTCTTGAGCAGCGCTTCGCTCATCGCCCACCTCCAGATGCCCCATGCAGGGGCCTCAGCCGAGGGTCGGCAACGGTGCCCGACGACCGAGATCGTCAAAGCCAGGTCGCACGACCCGTGAGATGAACCGCCGTGAGTCACGACGGCGTCGGTGTGGGATGGCCCGATTCTCGCTCGTCAGGGCGACCCCGACGAGCAAGAATCATACGCCGGCAAGGCGTATTGTTGGCATGCAGCAAGAAATCCAGGGGACCCACCCGGATCAAGCAGACCGGAAATGCCAGACCGGAAATGGCAGACGGG
>JAGRHX010000217.1 GCA_020444775.1 Gammaproteobacteria bacterium | reverse complement strand
CAGGTCATCAGCACGCTGAAGGCCCGCGCCGCGAAGCTCTGGGGTATCGAGGCCGAAGCGGTCGAGTGGCGCGACGGCGCGGCCCACCCGGCCGGCTCCAACGCCGGTGAGTTCGAGCCGCTCTCGCTTGCCGATCTGGCCAAGAAGGCCGAGTCCACCGGCGGTCCGATCGCCGCCTCGGCGTCGCTGAACGCGAGCGGCCACCTCGGCGCGGTCGCCGCGCACATGGTCGACGTCGAGGTCGACCCGGACACCGGTCACGTGACCGTGCTGCGCTACACCGCCGCCCAGGACGTGGGTCGTGCCATCCACCCGGACTACGTCGAAGGCCAGCTGCAAGGCGGCGCGGTGCAAGGGATCGGCTGGGCACTGAACGAGGAGTACATCTACGACAAGAACGGCCAGGTCGACAATCCCGGCTTCCTCGACTATCGCATGCCGGTGGCCTCGGACCTGCCGCTGATAGACGTGGTGATGGTCGAGGTGCCCAACGAGAAGCACCCGTACGGTGTGAAGGGCGTGGGCGAGGTGTGCATCGTGCCGCCGCTGGCCGCGATCTCGAACGCCGTGTCCCACGCGATCGGCAAGCGCATGAACGAGCTGCCGATGTCACCGCCGCGGGTGCTGGCCGCGATCGCCAGCGCCGACTGACGGGCGCGCCCGGACGAGCCATGCCCGGGGACGGGGTCGACAGGCGAATCCTCCTTTCCCCGAATCGGCGCCCTTCCATGCTGGGCAACAGCGCTCCGCCCCTGAGTGGAGCGCTTGTCTACTCTGATAAACCCCAGAGAAAGCCCGATACGAGCCTGTGAGCTCGTATCGGGTCATTACAAGCGTATGAACCTCAGTACTCTGATTCAGCGACACCTGGACTAGCGACTTGCACAGGTGCAGCAGGCTCCAGAGCCATAGCCGGCGTAGCTGGCGTACAGCCGGTCCGGTAGGCCGTTGGCCGAGCAACTCTGGTTCGCAATGCTCGCTTGGCACGAAGAGGCGCTGTAGGTGCGCTCCAGTAATCGCCCTTCCCCGCAGCCACAAGAGCCGCTCTTGGCTTGTATGCCGACGGTATAGGCATCGCTGCAATGGACGAAGTACTGAATTGGCTCATTCGGTTCCAAGTCGACCTTCGCCCCCCCCGCCGAACCATTGCTCGTAAACGACGTCTGCTGGCCGCCCGTGGGGGAAGTATCAATCGAGTTGCTGGATCCGTGAGTCCCTGCAACCGCCGTCGAGCTGTTGGCGCCACTGCTGGGGGGGCCACTCGCACCGGCTGAGCGTTCGATACTCGTGACGCCGAACTCGCCAGAATCAACTGGACCGCCCGGTGTCGGAGAGGGCTCGAGCACCACCAGCGTCGCAAGATCCTCCGTGGGCGAGTGGATGGAACACCCCCCTGTGCCGGAGATTTCGATTTCGAGATTGTTCTCGAACGCGCGCTTCAAGCCCTCGAACATGGCCTGATGGTGCTCACTATAGTAGCGACTCCCTACGTCCAGCGTCAATGTCCTCGGCCATGTAGCGCACTCGGAGCGTCCTTGGAGGTCGTTATCGATTGTCACGTGTAGACAGCCGTCCCAGGCAGAGCTGCAGAGCTGACGGGCCTCGAGCGCGGTGATGCGGCCGATGCCCGTTGCCGCGCCGAAGGTCGAGGTAGCAAACAATGCGTGATACAACACAGCGATCACTAACGTAGCCGGTCTCAGATTTCTCATGCCTACATCTCCCCATTAGTCGCGCAGCAAGGTCACGTCACGGATGGTTTCGGCGTTGGCGTGGACAGTGCAGTCCCCGGTGCCCGCTACGACGACGCGAGCCCGCGTCGTCAGCGCCAGTTCCAGCATCTGCAGCATCACACGGTGATGCTCGACCAACGGGTTGGGGCTGTTGTAATCCAGCATCATCTCATCAGGCATCCACTGACAAGACGCCGGGTTCTCGATGGGCGTCGAGAACTGCACCTTGACGCAACCGTTCCACGCGCTGCTGCAATCTTTCTGATAGATGATGGCGACAACTTGACCATCCAGTGTGCCCGCTTGGGCGCCGTTCAGGATCGTCGCCGTTACCAGCAGGGCACCCACGGTGCGCAGAACAAGCTTGAATGTATTCATGCCACGTCCTCTTCATGTGACTTTGCTGAACTCCAACGGCGAATGGCACCGCGGAGACTAATGACGGGTCTCGTGTCCGTCATCATGCACACTGGCGGCAACACGAGGGGCAGTCACGAAGAGAATGAATTGATGTCAACTCGAGTTGACCGTCAAGCGCGCTTGACGGACGGAGCATGCGCTTGACGACCGCAGGAGGTTGAACGAGCAGCATAGGTAGAGACGGAATTCTCGTCGTCATACCAAGCAGCCGGAGGATCTTTACCATGCGTATCATGCCCAAAGTGTTGACCAAGACCATTCAGCTCGGCCTCGGCGTCGCCGTCACGGTCGGCGCGCTCTATTGCGTGCTGCCGCGAGCCTACGCGTCAATTGCCTATTTCTCGGGGGCGCTGCCTGTCACCGAGCGCATCAAGCGCGCTTCGCCAGGGTTGTGGTTCGAGCATCAATCACTGCGGCTGGCTGATGCGTCGAGGCGACTCAAGGAGCATCGTGACTCGCTTTCTGGGAATCGCAGCCGTATCGAGGACAAGCAACGCGAATACGAACGCTCTGCGGAGCGGATCGCGGGTCTGCTCGAACGCGCTCGTGCGCTGTACCGGGCGAGCCCTGATGCTGTCTCCTACGAGTTCGTCGGCAAGACCTACACCCCGAGCACGTTCTCCGCCCAGGTTGTTGTGCTCAAGGGCCAGCTTGACGCAACCCTTCAGTCTCTCGAGAGCCTTGGGCAGGCCCAGCGCAAGGTTGATGAGGTGTGGGTCAGCGTTGCTCGCAAAGGTGCAGAGATCTCGGCCGATCGCACTCGTCTGGAGACCGCAATGATGATGCACGGCGCCGAGGTGCTGCTTGACGAGCTTGCGATCGACATCGACTTGAGCGACATAGATCGGATGAGCGAGCATACGATTCGCACGGTGGAGGAGCTGCTGAGCGATGCGGTTCGGTTCGATAGCGGGATTGCGGCCGAGCGGGAAAGCGCTAAGGCGGGCCTGAGCGAAGAGGCACTCGCAATCTTGAGTGGCGACGAGGTACTCGTGCCCGCAGCACCTGAGGGAGCCTCTGAATCGAGCGATATCCGCTCGACTCGCTGATAGGGGCCAGGTGACGCGTCACCATCATCCGCGCTCGAGTGCACTGAGAGGAGGCGTTCGAGCCTCCTCTTGGTCGCGCCCTAAAGTTGACTCACGGAGATGCAACATCGGAGATCCGCAATGCGAAGGATACTGGTCGCGATCATCGTCGTGATGTGCGCATCGACAGCACGAGCGGCCCCGGAGTTTCCGACTTCCCAACTCGCTTGGGCTCGGGCGCTTGCGCGCCCCGAGTACAAAGGGCAGGACCCCTGTGCGCGCAGCAAAGGGATCTGCGTCGAAGCGGGATTCCAGCCGATGGCTGCCGCATTGGTTCACTTTGACGTCGACTCGACGCGCATCCGGTCAGCGCACAATGCAGCACTGGATGAGCTAGGCCAAGCCCTCCGTGACCAGCTTTCGGATGCAGTCTTGCTGATTCAAGGTCATGCCGATAGCACCGGACCGCGTGCATACAATCAGGCGCTTTCCGAGCGTCGCGCGCGCGCCGTTCGTGACTTCTTGATCGAGCGTTTCGCGCTCGATCCCGTTCGGCTTCAGGTGGAAGGCAAGGGCGAGGACGTGCCCATAGCCAGCAACCGTACTGCGGCCGGGCGTCAGCTCAATCGTCGCGTCGTCTTCGTCCGGGTCGGCACCGTTATAAGATAGGAGGTTCTTGTGTCGGCACTGTATAGATTACTGGTGGTCGTGTTGATGTTCGCACCCTGTACGGCAGACGCCGCGCGGCACGCATTGCTCATTGGCATGGGAGCGTATCCGGAGCGTGGGTTGTTTCAGCCCCTGACACAACCCGAGCATGATGTAGAAGGAATGCGCTCGCTCCTGTCCAAACCTGACTTCGGGTTCGAAGTGACGGTGTTGATGGATCTCTCTCGGGAGCGACTCGACGAAGCGCTGCAGGCCTTCTACCGGCGGCTTAGACCAGGCGATACGGTGCTCCTCTACTACAGCGGTCACGGTGTCCAGATCGACGCGAGCAACTTCCTCGTGCCCGTCGGTGCCCCGTTCCGTAGTCCGGCGGAGGTGCGCGACAGGGGCCAAGGGGCGATCAGCGCGACACTGCTCATCAACGAGATCAGTGACAGGATAGGCTCGGCCGGCATCCAGATAGCGATCTTGGATGCGTGCCGCAATGATCTTTCCAAGGGTGGCGGGGGTGGACTCGCCGAGATGTCGGCCAACGGCGTGCTGATCACAACGGCTGCGAGTCCGGGTCAGCGAGCGTTGGCGACCGGTCCTGACCAATACAGCGTGTTCACGCATTTCCTGCTCGAGAAGCTGGCCGAGGCACCACGTCTACGAATCCGCGACGTCCTCGAACGAGTAACGAACGCCGTGTACGATTACACGCGAGAGTACCAATGGCCGTGGATGAGCGGGAACTTGCGAGGGCGATTCTGCTTGCAAGCGCCTTGCTTGAACTACGCAGTAGCCGAAGCTGGTCACGAGAGCACGAAGGCGCGCGGGGACGCACGATCACCCGTATCTCCGCGTATGACGCGTATCGAGGGGGGCTGCTTCGAGATGGGACAGTCAGGGCAGGAGAAGCAGTGGTTGATTGCGCGGTGGGGCCAGGCGACGTACGACCAGTACTTCAGCGATGAACAGGCGTACCGTGTCTGCGTGGATGATTTCGAGCTCGGCACCTATGAGGTGAGCGTGGGCGAGTTCGCGCGTTTCGTGCAGAGCACCGGTTATGTGACCGATGCGGAACGCAATCCGTCTGAGGGCTGCTACGCAGCGGAGGAGAAGGGCAGTTGGACCTGGGTGGCCGGACGAAACTGGCGCAACCCGAATCCGAAGCAGCCGAATCAGCTCGAGCATGCGGTTGGGTGTGTGAGTTACAGCGACGCGGTGGCATATACGGAATGGCTATCGAACCAAACGGGGTCGGACTTTCGGTTACCTACGGAAGCGGAGTTTGAATACGCGAATCGCGCCGGGTCACGTGCCGCTTTTCCGTGGGGGGATGCGATTGACGAGAGCGCATGTCGGCACGCGAATGTTGCCGGCGAGGAGCGGAATTCTGGGTTTCCCTGCCAGGATGGCTTTCGCTATGTGGCACCCGTCGGCCAATTCGAGCCAAACAGCCTCGGCCTCTACGATATGGCTGGCAATCAGGCCGAGTGGACGTGTTCCCTCTACTCGATTCAATACGGTCGCCGAGCAGAGCGGTGTGCCGCGTCGGATGAGGTCGGGCCGCGTGTTTTGCGTGGCGGCTCGTGGGACTTCAATCCCATCAATCTTCGCGCCGCCAACCGCTACTTCGTCCGACCGGACTTCCGCAACGACGGTGTGGGTTTTCGTGTTGCGCGTCGCGCCCCCTAGTGGCCTCTGCTCGCTGGGGGGTGCAGGGGCGTGAGCCCCCTGCTTGCGATCTGTTCACTTTGAAAACGTTTGCGGGCAACACGAGCTCACCGAGGATACTTCGGCGCCAACACTCGGCGGTGCTGTGACGACCGCGCTTGCCGCGACTTGCCAAATGCCATGCACGCCATAGATTGTCGAATTGCGTGATTGCATTAAAGGTGTTCGAACCAAGGTGATGGCCCATCAGATGGTTATTTTCATTCGAGTGTATGATCTCACCAACTGGCTGCTACCCAAGACCGAGAAGTTTCCACGCATCTATAGACACACTGTGACTGCGCGCATGGTCAGCGCTTGCCTCGATGTCGGCGAGCACCTGCACAGGGCCCAAGGCCAACGCGGAGAGATGCGCCGAGCCGCGTTGTTGGCCGCTGATGTGGGACTTGACGTCTCGCACTGCGCCTGGTTGAACACCGCGTGTTGGACGTCAACTATCTTGACCGGTCGCATTGCGTCCCCTCCCTTGCTACTGAAGGGGCGTCGTTGCCTCATCAGCTTTGTTACCCACAAGGCCAAAACGAGGAGGCGACATGGCGATCATCAGTCGAAGGGCACGCGTGGAGCTCGTCCATGCCCTGGCAGAGCGGTACCTCACATCCAGCAAAATCGACAAGACGCGCATTCTCGACGAGTTCGTCCGCCTCACCGGACATCACCGCAAACACGCGGTGCGCGTCCTCCGAGGCCAAGCGTCGGCGACGGAGCACACTGGCACGTCGTCACGCCCTCGCCTCTACGACGAGGCCGTCCGGCAGGCTCTGGTTGTCCTCTGGGAGGCCTCTGATCGAATCTGCGGAAAGCGGCTCCGGCCACTGCTCCCCCAGCTCATCAGTTCCCTGGAGCGCCACGCCCACCTTCAACTCGAGGCGGACATTCGAGAGAAGGTCCTCAGCGTCAGCGCATCGACCATCGACCGCCTGCTCGCTCCGGCGCGTGCCACGACCTTGCGAAAGAGCCGCAACAAGCCTCCGGCCATCCGCAGTCAGGTGCCGGTGCGGACCTTCGACGACTGGAATGACCCGTTGCCCGGCTTCATGGAGATGGACCTCGTCGCCCACTGCGGCGGAGTGCCATCAGGACGGTACAACCACACGCTCACCCTCACCGACATCTCCTCTGGATGGACGGAGTGCATCGCACTGGCCGTCCGCGACTCGAGTCTCGTCGTCTCCGCGCTGACCAGGCTCCTCAGCGCGATGCCATTCACACTGCGCGGAATCGACACAGACAACGGCGGCGAGTTCGTGAACGATCTGCTCCTGGAATTCAGCCGCGATCACGACATCGAGTTCACTCGCTCTCGCCCCTATCGGAAGAACGACCAGGCCTGGGTCGAGCAGAAGAACGGGTCCGTCGTCCGACGCATCGTGGGCTACGGTCGACTGGAAGGCGTGGCCGCCGCCGAATCCCTAGCCCGGCTCTACTGCAGCTCCCGGCTCTTCGTGAACTTCTTCCAGCCGTCGTTCAAGCTGCTGCGGAAAGAGCGCATCGGGGCCCGTGTACGGAAACACTACGCGACGCCGGAGACGCCCGCGTCTCGACTTCTGGCTTCACCCGGCGTTGCCGACGCAGCCAAGGAGAAACTGCGCGCAGTGTTGGCCTCGCTGGATCCCCTCCGCCTGTTGGACGAGATCAGAACGATGCAACGGCACATCGCCGGACTCGGCCGTGGCGAACAAGCGCACACGCCGCCGCACCGCGATCTTGATTTGGAACGATTCCTCGCCAGCTTGGCCACGGCGTGGATGGAGGGCGAGGTGCGCCCAACGCATCAGCGAAAACCGATGGCCAGGCGAACTTGGCGAACGCGTGTAGACCCGTTCGAGAAAGTCTGGCCCAAGATGTTGGTCTGGCTGGAGAACGACCCCGACCGCACCGCGAAGGAGTTATTTGCTCGACTCCGTGAGGAGAACCCCAGTGCGTTTCGCGCGGGCCAGCTCCGGACCCTGCAACGAAGGGTGAAGGAATGGCGCATGGCAGCTGCACGTCGGCTGGTACTCTCAGAATCCGACGCGTCTAAAGGACGAAATGGCGAAGTGCCCGACGCGGCCCTCGGCAAGTGACACGTTGCGGCCGGCCTCCGTTCGCCCCTCGGGGCTCACTGTGGCCGGCCGCAACGAGGCAAGGCTCCGCCTCGATGGTGCGATTCCCAATGAGGCCGTTGGTAACATTCCCTGCTGAGGCAACGGGACCGGTCAAGATAATTGTCGCCTCACAACCGCGCACAGCGCGCGCTCGAACCGCTCAAAGTCTGATTGCAGCGGCTCGTCGGCGAGCAACTCTGCGACCTTGTGGCCGAGTCTTTGCAGCGCGGCACGCGAATCGGCGCAGATGAAGGTGGCTTCGGCGTTGTGCGATACTGATATGGGGCAGCCCTTTGGTGTTGGTTTGTTTCGTCACTCACCATTATTCCAAAGGTCCACTGCCCCATCTCCCTCACCACCGCCCCAGCCGTGACAAATTGGCACCGGCTGCCCTCGAGACGTCACGCGCCCTCGACTCACTATCCCATGTTAATCAAGCACTTATATCCGTGCGCTTGGGATCAGAACCAGATCTCCACCCGGTTTGGTCGCTGGCAGAATCTGCGGGAGTCTTTCTCATCCGCCCACCCAAGCGCGTTCACACCTACTATCGTGTCGCCTCCTCGGATGCCGATTACCCGCCGCTCAGCGCTTTAGCGTTGGCAACTGGCTTGCGAGCTTCTCAACCGTCCACAACGACGGAAATCGCGAGTCTACCCGATACCTGATTTCAGGCAGCGAGAAGGAATATTTCCGGTAGTGACGTCGCTCCACAAGGATAGAGCAATGTCCGATGAACAACGGAGTACCGAGTTCAATAGCCACGGCCTCAAGGCTGGCATCGGTCACGTAATCGCGCCGCAATGTCTCGTGACTTAGCAGCTTAACATTGACCAGCAGTACCGCGGTCGCATTTACGAGCCGGCGTGCCTGCGCGCTAGCTTCGGCCGTCCATACACTGTTCTGGATGCCGAGCTGGCGCTGTATCTCTTGGACCCTAGACTGGGCGATAGGTCGGAAGCCCTTCTCGATCAAGGCCCGATGTAGTATCCGCTCGATGTCCCGGGACAGGTCAAACAACAACCGCTCTCGTTCCCAATAAGGCGCCCGTTCCCAAGAAGGTCGCGCATCGAGATCCGAGATGTAGACCACGACAGCCACCAGTCCGTATAAGCGCCCGCTCATCTCCGGCGCGACTGTCATTGGCTGGTCACATTCTGGGCTGTAACGCATCAGCTCGGCGGTGCCATTTTCGATGACGGACTCGGAGACGCAACCGCCGCACGAGACTAGCAAACACAGCGCAAGCGTCCGCAGCCGCAGACTACCACGCAGCCGTTCCATTCGACTCACCACCACCTGAGCCCCCCAATCTACTTAATCCAGACCGATATCGGTGTACGCCCAAAGTCCCTCCGCACCAGATCGAATCGGTAGTGATCCGCGAAGACACGTTGCACGGCCTGCGCCTCGGTCAAATGCGTATCCCGATAATGGATTACCGGCCCCGATTCCAGAACCTTCGCTACTCTCGTACTCACCTCCACTCCCAGCGCCTCCAAGCTCTGAGTGACCACCGCGCCGACGTGCATTGCATTCCGCGTCATGTACAGGTCTATCGCTATCCCGTGTAGGATTTCTCTATCGAAGGCAGTCTTTGCCTCCACTTTCTCAGCGCCCATCAGCTCGCGAGTAAACGACGCCCTCCACTCTTCAGGAAGCAGCAGCTGCTCGCTATCGTCTTCTTGACGATCTCGGTATACGTTAAGCGGACTGATGGCAGGCCGATACGCCTTTCGGTCCGGTGGCGGACTGCGCCGAAGGTCAGTCGAGGCGCTCGTAACGGCTGCATCGCCGCAGCCCTCGCGCGCGAAGCAAAAGTCACCGCCGAGCAAGCCGTTCTCGACCCAGGGAACCTGTGTCCGCCTGGTCACACTCGCAACCGTCGTACGTGCTCGTTTGAGCACCTGCTCGATCGGGTTGCGCGGCATGGCAGAGATGGCGTTGATGAGCGCGTCGGTGAATACCGAAGCACCGCCGCTCGTGTTGCCCTGCGCCGACATTCCAGGCATCGTGCCGGATGCGACCAAGGCGCCGACCGGGTGCATCGCGCTGAATCCCTCGTCACCCGGCCCCTTCAAGGGATCGATGGGAATGTGGTCGCGGCACGAGTCCAGCACCAGCAGCGTTGTGCCCGAACGGTTGGCCTCGGTCAACTGTGCCAGCATCCAGTTGATCTTGACCGCGTTGTACTTCACGTCTGCACGAGTGCTGAAGTTTTCGTTGGCTGGCAGTAGATAGTTGAGGCCATCGACGTCGATGCCATGGCCGCTGTAATAGATGAGCACGATCTCACCGCCACGCAACGAGGCAGCGAGCGCTCTGATTGCGCTCTCCACCTGCTGGGCGGTGCCATTCAGGACGAGCCTGTCAGGCGGCAGCTCGAAACCATAGCGGCGCAGTAGCGCCGACATCTGGCGTGCGTCCTCCTCTGGTGCGACCAGCGGGCCAAACCGGTTGTAGGGTAACGCACGAGGCGGGTATTTCCAGTTCGCGATGACGAGCGCCAAGCGACGCGGCTTGTCCGGCGATTGCGCGTAGACACTCGTCAGGGCGAGCAGACAGATCGTGGCGATAAGACATTTCACCGCCACCATACTGATTGATTGACGCTCGCGGGTTATGGAGTGTGACTTTGGAAATCCCGACACGGTCGGTTGCTCCTGTCAGATCCTGGCCTCGTGGTGGATTATGAATGTCTGCGCACAGAATTCACGTTCGATGGGGCAGGCAAACATGGTGCCACTGTCCCTCTTGCCTGCCGCTTGGTGTTCAGGCTTGCCTGGCGCGACGAGAATCCCCTTGTGCTCGATGCGGTCGATATCGGTGCGCCGCAGGCGCCCTTGTCGGTAGCGGGCCATGAGGTCGACGAGCGGACGCGCAGCGACGATGAAATGTATCGTTTCGATGCCTGTATTTTTGTCGAGGTAGTAGTGCCGCGGCATACCGTCGGGTCTGTCCCGAGGGAGCTTTCGCCGCTCACCGGCCTGCATCTGATTGCCAGCACCGCCCGCCAGCATCAGATCTTGCACTTGTCCGTGGCTGTCGAAATGGATGATGTACACATTCATCGGAGTGCTTGCATGCAGCTCGATCGTGAACTCGTCCCCGTCGCGCAAGCGAGCACCGCTCTCTAGCGCATACCGCTGGCCGCCTTTTCCGGGTTCACTCCAGCGGAATGTGGCCGCGAGATCGGGCACGGGGGTAGTGCCTTCAGGTATAACCAGGATGGTCTCTACACGTTCTTCCTGGTGAACGATCATCGGTGAGCTCGTTGCGAGCGGTTGCGCGAGCGCACTCGGTGGTGGCGGCTGCACATGCGCGTTGGTTTGCACCAGCGCACAGCGATCCGGGCCGCAGACGTCACCGAGTCCCTTGTACTCGACACGGCCGCTAGCGTGGACGGTCGCGGATGTCGTCGCAAGTATGAAGGTCACAGCGGTCAGGAGGGCAAGGACACCAGGACTTCTGGATGCGGTGGGATGGGCCATATCGTGTGCTCCTATTGCGAGAATGAAATCCGATTTACATGCTCAGGGGCTTGCCCGAGGAGGATGTGTTCCAGGGTGTCGACATGGGTAGAGACTTCCAGGTCGGACCCGGCCTCATCCAGCGTATCCGCGAGGTCGAGTAGCGCGCTCACCGGGACCGGTGACATCACAAGGACGAGCTCGATCAGAGCGGGCTGGCCATCGAAACCCACACCGTATGGGAGTAGAAGCAGCCGTTTACCGCCTTCAAGGAATCGCCGCGCTGGCAGCCCTTTACCTTGGGTTCGACGCAGCAGTTCGACAGCCTTTTGGGCGCGGCGATCTGACGGTGAACGCTCGATGGCGAACAGGTAATAATGACCAGGAGTTCGTGTCTGCAGCTCGAGATCCAGCACGCCCTTGGGTAGCTTTTCTCCGCCCTCGAGCAGCACAGGCGGTGGTGATGTGCTCCCATCGTGCACCGTGAATCGGTAATGCGGCACGGCGATCGGGGAGACAGTCTCGGTCGACGTATACCCGAGCACCGGCCACTCCCAGCGCTCGGTCAGCAGGTCTTTCCAGAATCGCTGCGTAGGCAACGCGAGGAGCATCAAGCAAACAACGGCGAGCAGCGTGCGACGCAACGCCCCGCGGCTGGTGCTGTTCGTAGAACTCGGTTGCCCTGGTGGGGCTTGCACCTGAGTGAAGCG
>JAGRHX010000216.1 GCA_020444775.1 Gammaproteobacteria bacterium | reverse complement strand
TCCCGGCGTGTGATCGGCAAGGCGGAATATCTCAGCGGCGGTCCCAATCCACGCTTCATCGTCACCTCGATTTCGGCGCAGCACTACGACGGTGAAGTGCTGTACGAACACGTCTACTGCGCTCGGGGCGACATGGAAAACCGGATCAAGGAGCAGCAACTGTCCTTGTTCGCGGACCGCACCAGTGCCGCGACGATGCGAGCCAATCAGCTGCGCTTGTACTTCTCCTCGCTCGCCTACTGTCTGCTACAGGCCCTGCGCCGACTCGCTCTTGCGGGCACCCGCTACGCCCATGCACAGTGCGATACCCTGCGCCTTCGCTTGCTGAAACTCGGGGCACGCGTGCGCATCACGGTGCGCAACATCTGGGTCTCGTTGTCGCTGTCAATGCCGAAGTAATTTTCCCCACTTCTGCCGCAGTAAATTTCCCCACCCCGGTTGATTGGCAGGCGGGTGTCAGCCGTGTGTGGACAGGGGGACCTCCGTCTTGCGCGGGCGCCCGCGGCGACGCTTGACCGGCACCGGCTCGCTGGCCGGGTGCAGCCCTTCCGGCATCAGGTGAGCGTGTTCACGTAGCCGATAGCTGGAGCCCTCGATCTCGATGACCACCGCGTGATGCAGCAATCGGTCCAGCAGCGCGGCGGCGATCACGTTGTCACCGAACACCTCGCCCCAGTCGCGGAAGCCGCGGTTCGAGGTGAGGATCATGGCGCCCTTCTCGTAGCGGGTGTTGACCAGCTGGAAGAACAGGTTGGCGCCGCCGGGCTCGAGCGGCAGGTAGCCGACCTCATCGACGATCAACAGCGCAGGGCGGGCCAGGAAGCGCAGCCGTGCCGCCAGCTCGCCCTCGCGCTGGGCCTTGAGCAAGGAGGTGATGATCTCGGCCAGGGTGGCAAAGAACACACTCTTGCCGGCCTTGATGGCCTCGAAGCCGAGGGCGATCGCCAGATGGGACTTGCCGGTGCCCGGCGGACCGAGCAGGTGTACGACCTCGGCACGTTCGAGGAAGCCGAGCTGGGCCAGGGCGAGGATGCGGTTGCGCTCGAGCGAGGGCTGGAAGGAGAAGTCGAAGCCGTCCAGGGTTTTCATCCGGGTGAGCCGCGCGGTCATCGAGGCCGAGCGCAGCCGGCGCCCCTCACGCGCGCTCTGCTCCTCGGCGAGCAGCTGCTCGAGCAGCTCCAAGGCCGACAGCTCGCCGGTCTCGACCCGGCGCACCAGGACGTCGAGCACCTCCAGGGCGCGCGCGAGCCTGAGCTTGACCAGCAACAGGCGTAGTCGCTCCAATACCGATATCGAGCCGATACTGGTGATGCTCATGGCTGCAGCCTCGAGGCGTCGTCGGTGACCGACACGGCGGCGAGCGCCTTGCCGAGGCGTTCGTAGACGGCTAACGAACGCTCGGCCACCTGCTCCCCGGGCAAGCCCAGCGGGGCACGCATGGCGGCGAGCGCGGTGTGTCGTGTCGTCGCACCGGGTGGTGGCCAGTGACGGTGCTCCGGCGCCACTCGGCGCTGCCCGTGGCCCTCGAGCACCGGGTGTGTCGCGACCCGTTCGCCGGCCTCGTAGATGTGCAGCTCGGTGGCCAGGCGGTGCACCTCGACGGGACGCCGGGACAGCGTATCGGGTACCGAGTAGTAGTTGCCATCGACGCTGATCATGCCGTCGCGAGAGAGCTTGCGTTCCAGGCGCAGCACCGTGTTGTAGGGTTGCGCCGGCAGGGCTTGCAGGGCGCTGCGCTCCTCGGCGAAGGCCTCATCGATGCGCCGGCGGGTCGTGCCGTGCTCGCGCACGTTGGCCACCGTGGCCCGCCAGTGGTCGAACTGGGCATTGAGATCGGCCAGGTTCGCAAAGGGGGTATCGAGGAAGAAGTCCTCGCGTACATAGCGAAACGGTCGTTCGATCTTGCCCTTGGTCTTGGCTCGATAGGCCGCACAGGCGCGCGGTCGAAAGCCGAAGTGCGCCGCCACATCGAGAAGGCCCGGGTGATAACGCACCTCGCCCTCGTCGCTCTCTCCCAGCACCGCCGTCTTCATCCGGTCGTAGAGCACCTCGTGCGGGACCCCGCCGAGCTCGGTAAACGCATCCAGGTGGCACCGCACCAGGGTCTCCAGGTTCTGGCGCAGCACGAAGTGACCGAACAAGTAGCGGCACCAGCCCAGCACCATCGCGAACAGCCACACCACCTGCACGCGCTGTGGCTCGTCCGTGAAGCAGACCTGGAACTGAGCGAAGTCGACTTGCGCCTGGTGTCCCGGCGGGGTCTCAAAGCGATGCTCGAAGCCCTTCGGCTTCGCCGGCCGGATGCTGCTGATGTAGTCGCTGACCGCGGTGCGTCCGCCGGTGTAGCCGCGCTCTCGCAACTCGCGCAGCAGCCGCATCGCACTCAGCTGGGGGCACTGCGCCAGACGTTCTCGCAGATAGGCGACAAACGGATCAATGACCCGTGGGCGCGGCGCCCGGGGCCCGTACACCGGCGCCTCCAGGCCCTGCCGCAGGTACTTGCGAACCGTCTTGCGGTCCAGCCCGGTACGCCGTGCGATGGCGGCAATCGATTCCCCTTGCTCTTTCAGTTGATGGATCACGAAGAGTCCCTCGAGCTTGAGCACCCCGATGTCCTCCGCCGCCAAACAGAAGCGGGACATTCGTGGTGCTCGCCGTCCGGTGCAAGGGGCGGCTGCGCAGCCGCCCCTTGCACCGACCCAGAGAGGTGGGGATTTTTACTTCGGCAATTGTGGGGAGTTTTGATCCGGCAGTGACAATCTGTTTCCTCGCCCTGTTGCTGCACCGGATCGTGCGTCGCCAGCTCAAGGCCAAGAGCAGTCCTTACAGTGTCGAGCGGATGCTCAATCGCCTGCGGGCGATTCAACTGCACCAGGTCCAATTCGGTGAGCGGAGCTGGCGCGGCCTGACCAAGATGACGACCGAGCAGCTGAAGCTGTTCGAAACCCTGGAGGTGACCAAGCCGACTGCTGACGCGCTGAAGTAATGCCACACCTTGATCGTCGATAACGACGAATCAATCACTTATCGCATTAAGTGTCGAAGACCGGGTGTATGTCCGCTTCGGCCCCCGCCTGTCGTCTGGGTGAAGTTGAATGTGTATGTCCGCTTCGGCTCCCAGCCTGCCGGTCGCTAACAGATACGTGGCAACTGTTCACCACTCAGTCGATCGATACCACGTGTGGTCCCTAGTCGAGTGATCAACGTCACTCGCCCACCATTGCCGCTGCGCACTCGACCGATTTCCTGCGCATCAGCACAGGCAGGGTGTGTACGAAGCGCGCCGAGTGCGCTAGACGCATGGGCGGCTGGCACTATGGCGAGCAGCCGTCCCTCGTTCGCCACGTACAGGGGATCGAATCCAAGTAGATCGCACGCGGCCTGTACGGATCCGTGGACCGGGATGTGGGATTCTTGGACCTCTATATGCCACCCTCCGACCTCAGCAATCTCAACCAAGCTGGTAGCCAGACCGCCGCGAGTCGGGTCGCGAAGACAATGTAACCGCGTGCCTGCGTCGAGCATTAGCTTGACTGCGCCTGCAAGTGGCGTGGTGTCGCTATGGATCGGAGTCTCGAAAGCCAGGCCCTCGCGTGCTGACATGACGGCCATGCCGTGGCGACCGATATCGCCGCTGAGCAAGACCACGTCGCCATCCGCGATTTCGGTTGGGCCGATGCGCTGCGTGTGCTCAACGACTCCAATGCCGGTGGTATTGATGAACACACCGTCGCCATGGCCCCGGTCAACGACCTTTGTATCGCCCGTAACCAACATGACGTTGGCCTGTTGCGCGGCGTCACGCATGGAGTGCACGATGCGTTCGAGGACACTCATGTCAAGACCTTCTTCGAGAATGAGACCGACGCTCAAATACAGCGGGCGGGCGCCACACATAGCGAGATCGTTCACTGTTCCGTTCACCGCCAGGCTGCCTATGTCTCCACCCGGAAAGATGCTGGGTCGTACGACGTAGGTATCGGTGCTGAAGGCGAGTCTCGTATCGCCGAGCGTGAGTACGGCGCCGTCGTGCCGTGCACGCAACGCAGGATTATCAAATGCGGGCAGCAACAGCCTCTCGATGAGTTCGTGAGTGTGTGTCCCGCCGCCGCCGTGAGCGAGCAGTACCTCGGTACTCTTGTTCAGCGGCAACGGACAACTCAGCTTTGGGTCGTCGTCAGGATTCATGGGCAGCTCGACCTGGTCGACGGCGCCGATACGTGTTTGGCTTGTTGCCGACGATGCTGGAAGTACGCTGCACATGCGCCTTCGGATGAGACCATCGGTGCGCCAAGCGGCCGAGAGGGGGTGCAGTGTTTTGCGAAGGCGGGACAGTCAACAGGGCGTTTGAGGCCGCGTAGAACCGAGCCGGCCATGCATTCGCCAACCTGATCGCCGGAGGCCTCGGCCCGACCGAAGCGCTGTTCGGCATCGAAATATTCATACCTGGAAGACAGTGCCAGTCCGCTCTGGTCGATTACACCCAGACCCCGCCAGTGGCGCGGTACGATGGTGAATACGTCCTCGATGAGCGAGCGCGCCGCCGGATTGCCTTCCGGGCGAACCGCACGAGCGTATTGATTCTGGACATGCGCGTCATCCGCTTCCAGCTGCGCAATACACATGTAAAGCCCCTGGACGATGTCCAGAGGCTCGAAGCCGGTCACCACGATAGGTACTCGATAGCGCTCGGCGATTGGTTTATAGCTCTGATATCCCGTG
>JAGRHX010000215.1 GCA_020444775.1 Gammaproteobacteria bacterium | reverse complement strand
AAGGACGCGGTGGTGAAGGGGCTGATCGAGAAACCGATCGGACCCGAGCCACCGGAGCTCGCCGTTGATGCCTGATCGAAAGCGACATCGCCGCCGTCGATCAGCTGCATCCGGAACGCGCTCCAGTCTACGCCGGAGTTGTTGGAAATGATCTCGTCGTTGATCACGATATTCGACACCGCATTCGGGTCGATCTGCGTGAACACGATCGGGACCGCATTGAAGCCGCCGGTGAACTCGATCGATTTCTCGATGAACACCGCGTCACCCGCTACTCCGTCGCTGACGATCTGAACCAGACCGTCCAGCGATGAGTCCCACGACGCCTGCCACCCGCCGCCGATGTTGACAACGCCCGCCTGGGCCGTGCCAACGGCTGCGAGAAGCAGAGCGGGGACTCCCACTCGAACTACTCTCATTGTGTTCTCCCTTTCCTCCATACTCCCGCTCAACGAGCAGGAGCCCGACAACCCTGACGTCAAGGGTTGGCAGGACGTGTCTTCTCTTTCCCTCAACCGCGGCCATGGCGGACTCTCACATTATGGGGGCTCAATTGGGCCGCCACAAACACATACCCGCGATTTTTTTCCCTAACATATCCCTTGACATGTCTCGGGTATAACTGGTTCCTCGGCGTACCAATTCTGATCCTCGCCCTCTGTGGAGTCATGCGAAAATGGCCGTATCAAGTCGCTTAAGTTCTTTCGGCACAACGATTTTCGCCGAGATGAGCCGCCTGGCGATTGTGCACGGGGCCGTTAATCTGGGTCAAGGATTCCCGGATTTCGATGGGCCGGACTGGCTCAAAGACGCGGCGTCCAGGGCCCTCCGGGACCACCCCAATCAGTACGCCCCGACCGGAGGTCTGCCCGCGCTCACGACGGCCATCGCCGACCGGTGGGCCCTCAGGACCGGCATGCACCCCGACCCGGCAACCGAGGTCACCGTGACCTGCGGGTGCACCGAGGGCATCGCTGCTGCGATGATCGGGCTGCTCAACCCCGGCGATGAGGTCGTCGTCTTCGAGCCCTACTACGACTCCTATCGCGCCTGCATCGCGATGGCCGACGGAGTCCCCCGCTATGTCCCGCTCAGGGCCCCCGGCTTCGTCTTTGACCCCGATGAATTCAGAGCCGCGTTCTCTGGCCGCACCCGGGCGGTCCTCATCAATACGCCCCACAATCCCACCGGGCGCGTTCTGACCCGCGAAGAACTCTCGCTCATCGCCGAGTTATGCATCGAGCACGACTGCATCGCGATCGCGGACGAGGTTTACGAGGAACTCGTCTTTGACGGCCGGGAGCACGTTTCGATTGCCACCCTGCCGGGCATGGCAGACCGCACGATCACGCTCTCCTCGCTCGGCAAGACATTCTCTGTCACCGGGTGGAAGATCGGATGGGCCGTCGCGTCGCCCGAGTTGACACGGGCCGTTCGCGCTGCGCACCAGTTCCTGACGTTTGCGATCGCGACGCCGCTGCAGCATGCCGCTGCGGCTGCGCTGCGTGCTCCCGACTCATACTTCACCGAACTCCGCGTGCAGTACACGCAAAAGCGAGACTTGCTGTGCGATGCGCTCGCG
>JAGRHX010000214.1 GCA_020444775.1 Gammaproteobacteria bacterium | reverse complement strand
CTGGCGTTGGCCCTGAAGCCCTGACCGAAGCAATTGCTGCCGCAGTTGATCTCCAGGGTCTCGCGCAGCGGGCCGCTGACCAGGATCATCTGCGCGCAGGGATGGGTGGTGGCCAGTGTGCCATGCAGGTTGTATTCGGGGGTCAGCACCGCGCGCAGCGCGCTCAGCACCACCGGAAAGTACTCGGGGCGGCAACCGGCCATGACCGCGTTGGCGGCGAGGCTTTGCAGGGTGGGCACCACCTGACGCGGAGAGATGGGCTCGAACGGCTCGTTCTGGCCGCGCACACCCTCGACGAATCGGGCCACCGCCTGCTCGGTGGGCAGATACAGCGGCAGACCGTCGCTCCAGCCCTGGCTCTGCGCGTACTCGTTCCACTGCTCGATGTCGAACTCGTCGATCTCGATGGTCTGCCGGTCAGCTTGCTCGCTCATGAAGATCCTCGTTGCATAGGGCAGGCAGGTGAGGCGCTCGCGGATGGTCCGCTGGCCTCACGGCGTGCTCGGTGTCCCGTGGTGTCGGCGATCCGGACCCGATCACCGTATCGATGGTACACCGAGTGGCAGCGCTGGCGAGCATCAGCCCGGACCGGGTGCGGCGCCGATGTCGTCGAGTCCCTCAGCCACCGTTCACCGCCGGTCGCAGCTCGCTGGCTACCAGCTCGAGGGTGTCCAGCATCGCGGCCAGGTCGTCGCGTCGGAAATCGAGCACCAGGTGACGCACGCCCAGATCCCGGTACGCCGAGTACAGGTCGATGAGGGCCTGCCTTGATCCCTGCACCTGGTCGAGGCTGAGTTTCAGCCGCAGCGAGATCTCGATGGACTCGAACGGCCGCTGCATCTGCTCGGCCTGCTCACGCAGCGATTGCAGATGAACCTGTAGCTGTGCCGGCGTCTGGGTGCTCGCGTGCCAGCCGTCGCCGAGCCGGATGGCGCGTCTGTAGGCGGCGCGACTGTGCCCACCCACCCAGATCGGCGGATGCGGCCGCTGTAGCGGCTTTGGCGCGAAGCCGACGTCGCCTATCCGGTAGAAGCGTCCCTGGTAGTGTGGCCGTTGCTCGGTCCACAGGCTCTTGAACAGCTCGATCATCTCGTCACCGCGCGCGCCGCGGTGATCGAAGGGCACGTCCAGCGCGGCGAACTCCTCGCGCCACCAGCCGACCCCCACGCCGCAGATGAGTCGCCCCGCGCAGAGGTTGTCGATGGTGGTCAGCATCTTTGCCATGACCACCGGATTACGGTGTCCGAGAATGAACACAGAGGCACCCAGTCGGGCTCGCTCGGTGCACATGGCGACGGCGGCGAGCAAGGCCACGGGCTCCATGTAGGCGCTGCCCGGTGGGTGGGGGAAGGCGCCGCTGGGATAGTTCTCGTTGCCGACGGTGGGAAATACCACGTGGTCACTGACCCATAGCGAGTCCACGTCGAGCTGCTCCGCGCGCTGACAGAAGCGCAGCACGGCTTCGCGGTTCGCGAGCGCACCGTGATTGGGAAGATGGCAGCCGAACTGCATGCTGTGTTCTCCTGTGCGCGATTCGAGGTGCCGCGGCCAATCCGCCGAGGCACCATCCTACGCATATGATCGGCCCCGGGCGACAAGCGCACGGGACCGTGGTCCATCCATACCTTGCCCATGGGAGCGAGCGATGAGGGGGTATGCAGAGCTGGCGGGGCGGGCCGCCATCGTCACCGGCGCGAGCCGCGGCATCGGCGCGGCTACGGCACGGCTGCTGGCCGCGCACGGGGTCCACGTGGTGCTCGCCGCGCGCGGCCTGGCGCCGATGCAGGCGCTGGTCCAGAGCATACGCGCGACCGGCGGCTCGGCGAGCGCCATCGCCTGCGATGTCAGCGACTGGACGCAGGTCGAGGCCGCGGTCGCCAGCTGCGAGAGCAGCCACGGTCGCGTGGACATACTGGTCAACAACGCCGCCGTGATTGAACCCATTGCACGCATCGCGGATGCCGATCCGAATGCCTGGGCCGCGGCCACCGACATCAATCTGAAGGGCGTGTTCTTCGCGGCGCGGGCCGTGCTGCCGGTGATGCTCCGGCAGCGCTCCGGCGTCATCGTCAACGTCAGCTCGGGTGCCGCGACCCGCGTCCAGGAAGGCTGGAGCCAATACTGTGCGAGCAAGGCCGCGGTGCTGTCCCTGACCCGATCGCTGCATCTGGAATACCAGCAACAGGGCATCCGCGTGCTCGGTCTGAGTCCCGGCACGGTGGCGACCGAGATGCAGGCCGCAATCCGTGCTTCCGGTCTGAATCCGGTCAGTCGCCTGGACCCGTCCGCGCACATCGCGGCCGAGGACGCGGCGCGCGCGATCGCCTGGTTGTGCACGCGCGAGTCCGACGACTGTCTGGGCGAGGACTTCGTGCTGAGCACGCCGCAAGGCCGACGACGGGTCGGTCTGGCGCCGCGCTGACGGCGCCGCGCCCGGGGCGCCTGCGCAGCCGCACGCCGTCAGCCGGGGCTGTCCGGTATCAGTGGCGATTGCTCGCCGAGCACCAGGTCGCTGAAACGCACCAGCACCCGGTAGGTGAGGCCCCAGATGACCCGGTGATCGACACGCACGGCGGGGCGTGCCACCGGCGCACCGGGCCGGCACAAGCTGGTGAGATTGCCGGACGTGTATAGATGCGCGCAGCGCAGCCAGAAGGCGTCGGCGACCTCGCCCGGGTCCATCTCGAGGCTCGGCAGGGCGCTGCCCACGTAGAACACGCTGGGGCCGACGATGCCGGTGGTGGTGACGTCGGAGCCGCGGCCGCGGACGATGTCGACCGCGGGCAGATCGCCCAGGTGCTGGTCCGGGTCGAGGCGGATCCCGACCTCCTCTCGGGTCTCGCGGATGGCCGTATCACGCAGCCGCAGCTCGTCCACCCGCGCCCAGCCACCCGGCAGGGCGATGTCACCGGACCAGCGATCGCCGGTCCGGGCAACACGCTGCATGAAACAGATGCTGAGCTCGTGCGTTGGACCGGCCAGGATCAAGGCAACCCCGGCACGGCTGCGCTCGGGCCCGGGCGGGTGGTCGACGGGCGGCAGGCGCCGCAGGGCGCTCTTCACGAGATCCACGGTGAGCATGCGCCGATCTCTCCAGTTCCCGGTATGGTCAGTGCCAGGGTGTCGGTCCCAGTGGGATCCTGTTTGCCTGGTCCTCGAGTCCTCGCGGACCGGCCTTCAGGCGCGACGAGCCATGCTCGCGGTGGGCTCGGCGCCGGCAGTCGCAGCGGCCGCCTCGTCGGCGGCACGCTCCAGCAGCCCGCTCATCGCCGCGTCGCTTGCTGAGCTACCGGTCAGCGGATCGCGGCTGCTGAGCTTGTGCTCGACCACCGCCGAGGCGAGCACGCTGCGCTCACCGGCCAACGCGTTGCTGCGTTCCCGCAGGCGCGCGTCCTCCCAGCACATGATGCTGGCCGAGGTTGCGTTGTACAGCGCGGTGGCGGCTTGCCGGACATTGGCTTCCTGCTCGGGATCAGCCATGGTGCGCTCCAGGAACGCCGCCGCACGCTCGAAGGCGTGCCGTGTGGCGGCGGTCTGCTCGGTCGTTCCGCTCTCGGCGCTGAGCTCGCCAAGGTAGTCGCGCAGCGCCTCGAGCGCCTTCTCGCGACGCGCTGCGCGGGCCACGTCCAGCGCGACGATATTGCTCGTGCCTTCCCAGATCGAGCCCAGATGCGCGTCACGCAGCACCCGCGCGTCGGACCATTCCTCGATGTAGCCACAGCCACCGCGAACTTCCATGGCATCGCCCGCGACCTTGCGCGCATCGCGGCAGGTGCGGAACTTGATGAGCGGGGTGAGGATGCGTAGCACCCGCGCCATCCGATCGTCACCGGTATCGGCCGCCTGCAGCACCCGGGCGGTGTGGAATACCATGCTGCGGGCCTGCTCGGTGGTGACCAGCATCTTCGCCAGCTGGCGTCGCATTAGCGGCAGGTCCAGCAGCCGCTTGCCAAAGGCCGTGCGATGGTGGGCGATGAACAGCGACTCGTTGACCGAGCGACGCATCATGCCGGCGGAACGTACGCCGTTGGCCAGACGCGACATGTTGATCATGTCGGTCATCTGCTTGAAGCCCTGTCCCGGATCGCCGACCAGGAAGGCCTGCGCGCCCTCGAGCAGGATCTCACCGCTGGCCATCGATCGGGTGCCGAGCTTGTCCTTCAGACGCAGGATTCTATAGGCGTTCTTGCGTCCATCCGGCAGTTCCCTGGGCAGCAGGAACAAGGACAGGCCGCGAGTGCCGGAGCCACCGGACTCCGGCCGTGCCAGGACCATGGCGAGCGCCGCGTCGGGGTTCGAGCAGAACCACTTGTCCCCGTACAGTCGCCATTGCCCGTCCTGTTGCCGGGCGACGGTCTCGATCGCGCCGACGTCGGAGCCCGCGACCTGCTCGGTCATGAACATCGCGCCCTGGAACAGCTCGTCCATGTCCTGACTGGTCAGACGCTCGAAGTATCGTTGCACGAGGGTGTCGGATCCAAACTTCACCAGCGTGCGGGTCAGCGAATCGGTCATGCTCAGCGGGCAGCACAGCCCGAACTCGGCCTGCGCGAACAAGAACACCAGCGCGTACTTGACCAGCGGTGGCTGCTTGTCATCGGCGCCGAACACGCCCGCACGATGTGACATCGCGGCCAGCCCGAACTCGCCGAAGGCATAGTGCTCGAGCCGCTGGTAGTCCGGATGCTTGTGCACGCGTTCCTCGTCCGCGCCGTTGCGGGCGCGGATGGTCAGCGTCGGCGGATGCTTGTCGGCGGACAGCGCCAGCGCTTCGAGCTCGCCACCGACCAGCGCGCCGAGCCGGTCGATGTGGGGCAGCGCGCGTTGCAGATGCCGATCCTCCAGGTAGACCGATAGCAGCGCGCCGATCGCGGGATCGGCGCGAAACGCGTTGCAGCCGAAGCTGTCGGGGATGTTGCGATGGATGTCAGCAGCCATGCGGGCGGGGCTCCGTGGGGCCGGGGGCAGCGGGCACGCAACGCGACGGTGACGTGACCGGCGACGGGGTGTCAGTCGAAGCTGAAACCCGGAGTGCGGGTGTAGTAGTGAAGCGCTTCGTCCTGGAAGATGAGACAGCGCATCCGCTCGTTGCCACGGTTGTGATGCGAGTGCAGTGAGGTCGGCGGCGTGATCTGCACCGCCTGGTCCTGCCACTCGATACGTTCGCCGTCGACCATCGAGTGCACGCCCTGACCCTGCAGACAGAGCACCACGGCGACCCCGTTGTGCCGGTGTGGGCGCTGGTCGCGACCGGCCTCCAGGGTGTTCAGACCGATGTTGATGGTGGGCAGCGCGTTGGTGGTCGGAGCCATGGCCGGGCTCGTGAAGAGCACCGCGTGACCCGTGGTCTGCTCGGTGATCGGTCGTTTGTAGACCTCCTCGAGCTGCGCCTCTATGGCCTCGCGTGTCCAGTGCACGGGCGCCAACTGTGACTCACCGGGTGCCGGTGGTCGGGCCTGCGAGAAGGCCAGCAGGGGCTCGTTGCTGCCCAGATAGAGCAGGGCATCACCATCGGCGACGTGATGGCTGAGCTCTCCGCCGGGAAAACAGAACAGATCGCCTTCGGCCCACTCGATGGTCACGCCGCAGGCGCTGCTCCGGCCGCGCCCGGAGAGCACGTAGTACACCACGCCCGTGGCGGCCAGTGCGCAGTCGAAAGGCTCCGCGTCACGCAGACGCAGGTAGCGCATGAGCAGGGTCGGCGTGGTCGCGGGCCAGGTCGTGCCGAGCCGATCCGAGATGTCCAGATCTATGAACCCGGTCGGGGTGTCGCTGGCCAGGGCGCGGTCGCGCTCGATGACGAACTGATGCGCCGGTATCTCCGGCCAGGCGAAGTCGAAGTTGTTGTCAGCGCTGAAGAACCGGGCGCGATCGCGCGGATCGACAGTGGCGGATTCGGAACCCGAGGTGGAAGCGCTCGGGGCGGGGCTGTGCGCGGACATGGTCGGGCATCCTGGTAGCTGAGCCGAGGTATGACTATAGCGCGTGGGCGGTTGCATGTGACGAGCGGCGACAGGACAGCACTGCGAGGCAGGGACTCATGCTCGCCTGTTCTGGCCAAGGCGTCACCGTTGCGGTCAAATGTCCACACACGTTCACGACGCAGGAGATCCAGATGCCGGCAGACACAATCCAGATCGATATGGGCCAGGAGGGCCGCGCCGAAGCCTATCTGAGCCGACCCGAAGGCAGCGGGCCGTGGCCCGGTCTGGTGGTGTTGCCCGAGATCTACAACGCCAACCACTGGGTACGTGAGGTGGCCGATGGCTACGCGGCGCAGGGTTATCTGGCTCTGGCGCCGGATATCTATTGGCGGCAGTCACCCGGTCAGTATCTGCCGTACACGCCCGAGGGGCAGGCGACTGGTCGTGCCTTGGGCTACGCAATGGATCTCGATGCATTCACCGGCGACATGGGTCGTTATGTCGGGGCGCTGACCGGCGCCAGCGGCTGCAACGGACGGGTCGGAACGGTCGGGTTCTGCCTGGGTGGCAAGCTCGCCTATCTGGCGGCGACGCGCGGTCTGGTCGACGCGGCCGTGGGCTACTACGCCGTGCAGTTGGACAAGCACCTGGATGAGGCCGCCAGGCTGGCGCGGCCGCTGTTGTTGCATTTCGCCGAGCTGGATGCCCACGTGCCGCCTGATGTGGTCAGCCAGGTCGAGCAGGCCCTGGCGGCCAGGCCGGATGTCGAGATCCATCGCTACGCCGGGGCCGACCATGGATTCAACCGGTTCGGCTATCCGCCGTTTCACGAGGCCTCGGCGAAGCTGGCCCTCGAGCGGACCCTGGGCTTTCTGGGGCGTCATCTTCGCTGAGCGACGGCCCGGTCGGTTCCGGGCGTGACCGAAGGTCGGGGGAATCCTGCACCGATTGCACCGGCTCGGACTGCAATCGTGGCGCTCCTCAACATCCAACGCACGGCGGCACGATGCTGGACAGCAGCCGGCCCGTGCCGTTACCGTCCGGCGGTCATTCGCGCGTGCTGCGCGCCGCGTCAACTGGAGTCGACGTCATGAGCACACCGGCCCGTCCGTTCATCGAAGATGCCTATCCCGAGCTGCAACGGGACCTGAGGTTCTTTCCGCTCGGCGTGGCG
>JAGRHX010000213.1 GCA_020444775.1 Gammaproteobacteria bacterium | reverse complement strand
TCCGCAAGGACGGCACGGTGACCCCCGCCAACTCCAGCTCGATATCCGACGGCGCCGCGGCGCTGGTGATGATGCGTCTGTCCGAGGCCGAACGGCGTGGTCTGACACCGCTGGCCATGATCCATGCGCATTCGACCCATGCCCAGGAGCCGGACTGGTTCACCACCGCGCCGATTGGCGCGATCCGCAAGGTGCTGGACAAGACCGGTTGGAGCACCGCCGACGTCGATCTGTTCGAGGTCAACGAGGCCTTCGCGGTGGTGACCATGGCGGCGATGCGTGAGCTGGACCTGCCGCATGACAAGACCAACGTGCACGGTGGCGCCTGCGCGCTGGGACACCCGGTCGGCGCCTCAGGTGCGCGGATCGTGGTCACCCTGCTGAACGCACTGCGCAAGTACGACCTGAAGCGCGGTGTCGCGGCGCTGTGCATCGGTGGCGGTGAGGCAACCGCGCTCAGCATCGAGCGACTGAGCTGATCGCCGCGGACCGGGCGCGGCGTGTCGTCGCCAGGCGGCGCTCGCATCGCCAGCCCTCGCATCGCCAGTCAATGAGGAGTTGGCCATGAGCTCGACGGCCTTGTTGAGCGAAGAGCAACGCTTGATACGCGAGAGCACACGCGCCTTCGCGCAGCAGAAGATCGCGCCGTACGCGGCCGAGTGGGATCGAGGGGGCCACTTTCCGCGCGAGGCGCTGGCGCAGATGGGGGCGCTGGGCCTGCTTGGCATGCTGGTGCCCGAGAGCTGGGGTGGCGCCGGTCTGGACCATGTCAGCTATGTCCTCGCCCTGCAGGAGATTGCCGAAGCCGACGGCGCCTGCTCGACGGTGATGAGCGTGCAGAACTCGGTGGTCTGCGCGCCGCTGCTCGGCCACGGCACCGAGCAGCAAAAGGCGCGCTACCTGCGTCCGCTGGCCGAAGGACGCATGCTCGGTGCCTTCGCGCTCAGCTAGCCGCAGGCGGGCTCGGATGCCGCCAATCTGGCAACCCGCGCGCAGTCCACCAGCAACGGCTGGGTGCTGAACGGCACCAAGCAGTTCATCACCACCGGAGCGAATGCCGATGTAGCCCTGGTGTTCGCCCTCACCGAGCCTGCAGCCGGCTCACGCGGGATCAGCGCCTTCGTGGTGCCGACCGACAATCCCGGCTACAAGGTCGGGCGTGTCGAGAGCAAGCTCGGTCAGCGCGCCTCGGATACCGCCCAGATCCTGCTCGAGGATCTCGAGCTTCCGCACGAGGCGTTGCTCGGCGAGCCCGGTCAGGGCTACCGGATCGCGCTGGGCAATCTGGAGGGCGGTCGCATCGGCATCGCCGCGCAGGCGGTCGGCATGGCGCGCGCGGCGCTCGCCGCCGCGCTGCAATACGCCGATTCACGCGAAGCCTTCGGTCAACCGATCCGACAGCATCAGGCGGTCGCATTCCGACTGGCGGACATGGCCACCCGTATCGAGGCCGCGCATCACCTGGTCCTGCACGCCGCGCGTCTGCGCGACGCCGGTGAACCCTGTCTGCGCGAGGCCTGCATGGCCAAGCTGTTCGCCTCCGAGATGGCCGAGGCGGTATGCTCGGCGGCGATACAGGTCCACGGCGGTTATGGCTATCTGAACGACTATCCGGTCGAACGGATCTACCGAGACGTCCGGGTCTGCCAGATCTACGAAGGCACCAGCGACGTGCAGCGCATGGTCATCAGCCGAAACCTTTGATTCGAATGGTTGCCTTGCACGCAAGCAGCGCGCGTGGTCGGGAGCACGCCGATCCCGAAGGCCGGGCAGCCACCATGAACCCGTAGTCCACATGTTCTGACGCCGCCATCGGCGTGCGCATCGACCTGTCCAAGCGAGACCCGCAGCAATGCCCACACTCGAGACCAACATCAATCCGCGCAGCGAGGAGTTCAAGTCCAACGTCGCGCACATGCAGTCCCTGGTGGCGGATCTGCGCGAGCTCACCGAACGCATCTCGCTGGGTGGGCCGGAAGCATCCCGGCAACGACATATCGGACGAGGCAAGCTGCTGCCCAGGGATCGGGTCGACACCCTGCTCGACCCTGGCGCGCCTTTCCTGGAGCTCTCGCCGCTGGCCGCGCACGAGGTCTACGAGGACTACGTGCCCTCGGCCGGGATCATCACCGGCATCGGCCGGGTCAGCGGTCGCGAATGCGTGATCATCGCCAACGACGCAACCGTCAAGGGTGGCACCTTCTATCCGTTGACGGTCAGGAAGCATCTGCGCGCGCAGGAGATCGCCGCCGAGAACCGGCTGCCCTGC
>JAGRHX010000212.1 GCA_020444775.1 Gammaproteobacteria bacterium | reverse complement strand
CGGCGACCCCGTACTCGGTGACCACGATGTCTCGCAGGTGCCGCGGGATGGTCTCGCTGGAATGCGCCCAGCGAATGTTCGATACACAGCGGCCTTCATGCTGCCGAGTCGCGTTGAGCGCGATGATCGAGCGCGCGTCACGCAACGCGAATGCCTGGGCCACGAAGTTGTACTGGCCGCCCACGCCACTGACCACCTGAGCGTCTTCCAAGGTGTCCGACACGACGCCCCCCAACGCAGTCACCATCATCGCGCTGTTGATGAATCGAGCGCCCTGCCGATCATGTCGCTTGGTCTGCTCGCTGGCCGTATCGCTGTCGTACAGCTCGTTGACGAACGAGATGGGCTTCATCTGGAAGCGCGCACGCTCGTGATCGGGCATCTCACGCAGGGTCTCATGGAGTCCGTTCGATGCGAGGAAGAATCCGGCATGCAGCAACGCGCCGTCGCCCGCGCTGCGCTTGAGCACACCGTGTCGATACAGATGCAGGAAGCCATCGACGAACATTTCGCTGAGGCCATACAGACCCTGTTCGAAAGCGCCGAGCTCGGGCGCGTCGCCTGTCCGGCGCTGTGCATCGGTGATTGGATGTGCATCGTCGCCTTGCGGTCGCGGGGGAGCTGCGGACGGCCCCGGGCTCAGCTGCTCGTGCAGAAGGCGGAATGCGTCGTTGTGGGTATGCCTCAGGATCAAGCCATGACAGACCGCATCTGCGATGCCACCGATCCCGATCTGCAGGGTGCCACCGTCGGGCACCAGCGCGGCGATCCGCAGGCCGATGGCATGAGCACTCGGATCGACGGGCCGTCGGGGTGGCGTGAACAGTGGAAACCGGGTGCTGTCGTCATCGAGCAGATGGTCCATCCGCTCTGGTGCCAGCACCGGATCGCCGAGCATGAAGGGCAGGGCATCGTTGACCTGCCCGACCAACATGCAGGGTATGCCCGCACGGCTGCGTTCGCGCATCGGCCCGAGCAGCTCCAATGTCAGTTCCGGATTGCAGGACAACGACAGCTCGCCGCTCGGCTTGCGCGCGACGAGCTGGGCGACGAGATTCACGCCCTGGTCGAGCAGATAGCGTGTGGCATGCGTGTAGTTCGCGCAGATGAACTGCTGCTGCATCGGGGCGACCCCGAGCCATTGTCCGGCCGTGAGGAAGAACTCACTGACCTCGACGTTGGCCGGCAGCATGCCGGCGCGTAGGGCTTGGACATAGCGCAGCCGCGGGTAGCCACCGAACAGACGCGCGTTGATGGGCGACAGGAAGCGCTGCTCGAGGTTGCCCGAGGGTTGCGGCGGATCGAGGCTCAAGGCGGTAAGGATTCGCAAATGGATCGATGGATCTTGCGCTGCTCGGTCATAGAGCGCATTGGCGATATGATTGGCCTTCCCCAGCCCGAGCGGCAGGCCGAGTACGATTCGTCGGCCGAGTCGATCGAGAACTGCATCGACCAGCGAATCCACCTGGGCGTGTACCTGCATCTCATCGCTCCTGGGTGAGGCTGGCCCATCCGGCGTCGGGTCTGAAGCGGTCACCGTGCTGGGCCATCAGGTGCTCGAGGCGTTGCACGACGGTGGCCGTGCCGAGATCACGGGCGTGCTGCAAGGGCCCGCCTCTGAATGGAGCGAAGCCGGTGGCGAAGATCAGCGCCGCGTCGATCTCGTCGGCGCTCGCACAGATCCCTTCGCGCAGGCAGGCGACGCAGGCATTGACGAGCGGCAGGATGAGCCGATCGGTGAACGCCTCGTCAGGTTCGTCCGAGGTGTTCTCCTTGACCGGCTCCGCGTCACGCCAGCGATACAGACCCTGTCCGGTCTTCTGACCCAGCGCACCGGACTCGACCAGTGCCTCCAGCCTTGCGGAGGGGGCGGGCAGACCGCCGACATCGGCGCCACGCAGCTTGCGGGCCACGTCCAGACAGATGTCGAGTCCCACCCTGTCGGCCAGTTCCAACGGTCCCATGGGCATGCCGAAGCGTTCGGCGGCCGCATCGATGCTTTGCGCTGGGAACCCCTCATCCAGGGCGAGCAGCGCCTCCATCAGATACGGCGCCAGGACCCGGTTGACGAGGAAACCCGGCGAGCTTCGGACCACCACCGGCAGGCGATCGATTCGGGCACAGAATGCGCGTGCGCGAGTCAGCTGCTCGGGTCGGGAGTCAGTTCCCAAGACCAGCTCGACCAGCGGTAGTCTGGCGACTGGATTGAAGAAGTGCAGACCGACAAGACGATGCGGTTCAGCAAGCCTCTCGCCGATTGCCGCCAGCGGTATGCTCGATGAATTGGTGGCGAGCAGGGCATCGGAGCGCAGACAGGGTTCCACGGCGCACAGCACCTGCTGCTTGACCGCGGTGTCCTCGGCGACCGCCTCGATCAGCACGTCGGCGTGGCGTGCTCCGCTGCCGGCGAAGTCCGGAACGAGGCGATCCCGGGCGGCTCTTGCGGAACGATGGTCGAGCCGGGAATCGAACAGCTTCGCTGCTCGCGCGCAGGCGCGGCCGATGGCTTCGGCGTCCTGATCGCTGAGGGTCACCCGCAAGCCCTTGAGCGCGCACCAGGCGGCGATGTCGCCGCCCATGGTGCCGGCTCCGATGACGTGCACGTGCTCGATGCGCTGCTCGGTCGCGGGGGCTCCGCGTAGTTGCTCGCGGAGTCGAAACACCCGTAACAGGTTGCGCGCGGTGGCACTGTTCAAGAGTCCCGCGAAGGACTCGATCTCCGCCCGTTGCATGTGCCTGGCATTGCCCGCGTGCTCTCGCCACAGCTCGAGCAGGGCAAATGGTGCGGGGTAGTGGCGCTCGTCGATGCGTGCCCGTAGCTTGCGCCGCACGAGCCGTGCCGCAATCGTGCGTGGCCATTGGAATGCGAACAGTCGCTCGGTGATGGTGCGGCGCCATCCGCGATGGGGGGCTGGACCGGAGCGCTGCGCGATACGCGTCACCGCACAGTGCACGTGCCGCTCCTGCACCACCTCCTGCACCAATCCGATCGCACGTGCACGCCGTGCATCGATGGTCCGACCGTCGAGCATCATGCGTAGGCCTTCGAGCGGTGCAACGGTCCGTGGCAGCCGCCGTGTGCCCCCCAAACCGGGGTGCAGACCCAGACGAACCTCCGGAAAGCCGAAGCGCGCGTCATCGAGGGCCAGGCGATTCGAGCAGGCAAGCGCAAGCTCCAGCCCACCACCCAGACAGTGACCGTGGACTACGACGACGGTCGGCAGAGGCAGCCCTGCCAGCCGGTCGATGACCTGGTGGGCACGGTGAAGATGAGCCATGGCGCTCTGCTCGCTACCGACGTCGGCAAGCTCGTGTACGTCGGCACCGACCATGAAGCCAACCGTCTTGGCAGAGCGTATGACCAGTGCCCGAGGTCGGGCTGGCCCCGTCTGGTCGAGCTGGTCGAGCATCTGATCCAGCTCTTCGACTACCGCCAGCGAGAGGCTGTTGACCCGCTCTTGCTGCCGGTCGAGCTCGAGCCAGCCCAGACCCTGTGCATCGACTCCCAGCCGCCAGTGTTGTAGTCGATACCAGTCTCTCACCCCGGAAGCCTCGCCCAGGGTGAGGCGGCGTGCGTCGAGCCTGTCAATCGCTCGCTGGCGTTCGCAGGTGCTCATGAGTCGGTCCTCGTGGCGCTGGCGGCGTCCGTGTCACGATCACGATGCGGCTGTTGGCCGTTGGTGGTGTTCTGACAACGCTCGAGGAGCATGGCGCCACCTTGACCGCCACCAATGCACTCGGTGGCTATACCCAGACGGCCGCCGACACGCTCCAGCACGTGCATCAGATGCAGCGTGATCCGATTGCCGCTCGCACCTACCGGGTGGCCCAGGCTGATGGCGCCACCATCGAGGTTGAGTCGCTGCTCGTCGATTGGACCGATCGCCGCCGGGGAGCCCAGCACCTGTCGGCAATATTCGTCGTCCTCGAGCGCGGCCAGACAGGCGAGGACCTGAGCGGCGAATGCCTCGTTGATCTCGAAGGCATCGATGTCGTCCAGTGACAGCCGATGGCGGTGTAACAGTTCCGCGATGCACAAGGTCGGGGCGAGGCCCATGATCGATGGATCCAGCGCGCACCACGCGCTGTCCATGATCCGTGCCCTGGGGGATAGTTCATGACGTTCACAGGCGCGCTCCGATGCAAGCATGAGCCACGAGGCGCCATCGCTGATCTGCGAGCTGTTGCCGGCGGTGACCTGACCGTGTGGCGGCTCGAAGACCGGCTTCAGACGCGACAGCTGCTGCAGGTCGGTATCGACACGAACCCCGTCGTCGTGGGTATACAGCCTGCCTGCGTCGTCGGCGATGGGCAGGAGCTCGGTGTCGAGCAGACCCTGGGTCTGCGCATGGGCCAGACGCTGGTGACTTTGCAGGGCATAGGTGTCGCTGTGCCTGCGCTCGATACCGAAGCGGTGCGCCAGCACCTCAGCTGTCTGTCCCATGCTCAAGTCGACAATCGGATCGGTGAGGCCTCGCTCCAGAGCGACCACCGGCTTCAGATATCCGGGACGGAAGCGGGCCAGCCGGGACAAACGCTGTTTGATGCCGGTGGCGGTTCTCACGCTGGCGAGCCACTCGACGGCCTGGTCCGAGAGCACCAGCGGTGTGTGGGACAGTGCCTCGGCGCCACCGGCGAGCATCAGGTCAGCCCGGCCGGTACGAATGGCCTGCATGGCGCTCTCGACCGAGAGCATGCCCGAGCCACAGTTGATCTGAACGTTGTAGGCCGGCACCGTAGCCGGTAGGCCCAGCCGCTGAGCCGCGATGCGGGCCGGGTTCATCTCGTCGGCACGCACGTTGACGCAGCCCAGCACGACGCCGTCGACCGCGTCGACCGACAGTGGCTGTCGTAGCAGCAATGGGCGCCCGCACTGCACCGCCAGGTCGACCGGCGTGAAGGGACCGGGACGGCCGCGCGTCTTCAGGAACGGGGTTCGAGCACCGTCCACCAGAAACACCGATCGGCCACTCATGACCGCACTCCCACGGAAGCTGAGCCGTTGCCTTCCCAGGCATCGGCGGTCATCGGCGTGAGCGTGGCGGGGTCGAAGTCATCCACCTCTATCGCGGCCGAGACCAGCGTCGCCGCCTGCACCAGGCGGGCATGTTCGTGCCGATCGATGATGCCTCTCTCCAGCCCCTCACGTGGGCTCGCGCAGTCGGCATCGCGCAGCCGCTCCTCGAGGGGTGCGCAGTCGCACACCTGCTCGAAGGCCCGCTCCAGCACGGCAACCGCGTCCGCCCCGGTGCCCAGGTGCAGACCTGCGGTCAGGCGTTCTCGCGTGGCGGAAGGTGTCTGCAGGAGGTTTGCAGTACGCACGATCAGCTCGTCCGTCGGTCCGCGCATCGATGGTCGCAATGGTTGCACGATCGGACGCAGGGCGGTCGCGAGCAAGCGATTGGGCAGATTCTGCAGGATCTGGCGGATGCTCAGGTCCATGCGCACCCGCGCACAGCTCAGGCAGTAGTCGACCACCGGCCGGTCGGCGGCGGGGTGCCCGTCATCGTGGAAACGCTTCAGCACTGCCGATGCCAGGAACAGCTCGGAGAGGATGTCGCCGAGCCGTGCTGACAGCAGCTCGCGTCGCTTCAACTCGCCGCCAAGCGAGAGTAGCGCGGCATCCGCGAGCAGGGCGAAAGTGCTGGACATGCTGGACAGCATGCGAAAGTGTCCGGCGACCGGGGTCCCCGTCGGATTGGGTGCGAGCCGTGTGCCGCTCCAGTTGCGCAAGCAGGTGCGTGCGGCCGTGGCAATGATGTGGCCGACGTGTCGCCACACCACGCGATCGAAGTGACGCAGCCCGTCCGCGGTGTCGGCGCTTTGTAGCGCGTGCAGCTCATCGCGCAGGTACGGATGACAGCGAATGGCGCCCTGCCCGAAGACGATGAGATTTCGGGTCAGGATGTTCGCGCCCTCGACCGTGATGCCCACAGGAACTGCCCGGTACAACGCGCCCAGATAGTTGCGAGGACCGTCGATGACGGCCTTGCCCGCGTGCACGTCCATGGCATCGTCCACGGCGACGCGCATACGGTAGGTGGCATGCGCCTTCATGATCGCGGAGATGACCGACAGCTTCAGCCCCTGGTCCAGTCCGCAACAGGTGAAAGTGCGTGCTGCATCCAGCTGATAGGCAACACCGGCGAGCCGAGCCAGCCGAGCCTGCACGCCTTCGAACTGGCCGATGGGGATGCCGAACTGTTCGCGGACCCTGGCATAGGCGCCGGTGGTCCGGGCCGACAACGCGGTGGCCGCCGCGGACAGAGATGGCAGTGAGATCCCACGCCCGACCGCCAGCGCGCTCATGAGCATCATCCAACCGTCACCGATGCGGTCTGGACCGCCGATGATCCAGTGAAGTGGCACGAATACGTCCCGTCCGCGGTTCGGACCGTTCTGGAAGCTCTGGTACGAAGGCAGGTGGCGCCGGCCGATCTCGATGCCGGGCAGGTGGGTGGGCACCAGGGCGACGGTGATGCCCAGCTCCGCTGTGTCGCCGAGCAGACGATGGGGATCGCTCAGCTTGAAGGCGAGTCCCAACACCGTCGCCACCGGCCCCAGCGTGATGTAGCGCTTGTGCCAGTTGAGCCGCATGCCGAGCACGCTCTCGCCGCTGGTCGGGTGCCGTCCTTCGCAGATGACGCCGCGATCCTGCATGGCCGCGGCATCCGAACCGGCCTCCGGGCTGGTCAGCCCGAAGCACGGAATCTCCAGTCCCCGGGCCAGTCTGGGCAGCCAATAGGCCTGCTGCGCCCGGGTACCGAACTGCAGCAGCAGCTCCCCGGGGCCGAGCGAGTTCGGCACCATGACGGTGACCGCCGCGGTGGCGCTGCGGGATGCGATCTTGCGCACGACCTCGGAGTGAGCCAACGCCGAGAATCCGAGGCCACCATGGCGCTTGGGAATGATCATGCCGAAGAAGCGATGCGTCTTCAGGAAGGACCAGACCTGTGGTGGCAGATCACGGCGATGCCAGTTCACGTCCCAGTCATCGATCATTGCACACAGGCGCTCACAAGGGCCGTCGAGAAACGCCTGCTCCTCCTCGCTGAGCGCCCCCGCCGGGCAGTCGAGCAGTTCTTGCCAATCGGGATTGCCGGTGAACAGTTCGGCATCCCACCAGGTATCGCCTACCTCCAGTGCCTGACGTTCGGTGTCGGACATGGATGGCAATGCCCGGCGTGCCAGAGCGAACAGCGGTTTGGTGAAGAGCGTGGTGCGAAGACCCGAAGGCGCGATGTTCATCATCATTGCCTCATGTCGTACGAGGTGGAGAGCGAGCCTGGTCGAGGCTTACAGCCACATACGGGTGTTGGTGTCAGCAACGGGTGTGGTGCAACCGACATGCCATGGCGATAAGTGGCGACGCCTTCATGCGGGCAGATGTCCTGGGACCTGCCGCGGCTCGTCATCCGTCTTGCAGCGTGATCCGGGACCGGTCTGGATACTGCGCGCGCGCAGGGCCCTTTGCGCCACGCACCGGGGCAGATGCACCATGCCCGCGGTCGCCCCGGCAGTTCATTGCTGTTCAGGTGCGAACGATGCAGGCGATCGGCGACACGAGTTATGTGGCGAGTCTGGGCTTGGTTCCCGTCCGGACCGTCGTTTTCGATGTCCACGTGAAGGCCCAGGTTGGCAACGAGGCTATTGCGCTTCGGCTTCAACGAGCGTTCGCGCTGCGACGGCCTTGAGCTTTGCTGGACAGGCGTGCGGATGTGCGCCACACAATGGTGGTAGCAACTGCCATCCCTGCTGTGCGCTCGCTTCTCAGGGCGAGCAGATCGGCAACGCCCGCTGATATCGACCGATGCGCTCGCCAAAGCGCCGGGGTGGCTCCGTGAAGAGTCTCGCGCCGAGCGGTCGGGCAGTGGCACGCAGAGATTGCTGACGGTGTTGTATCAATGCCAGCAGCGGCGCAATCGGCCATCGCTGGTCAGCCGTGCCGTTTGTGACCTGTAGTAGGGCGACCTCCAAGGTTGCCAGGTCGTGATCTTCACCGAGCAACCGGGAGAGTCGATGCGCTTCCCGTGCCCGTGCGCGCATCGGTCCCGGCCAGCTTCGTTGTAGCAGACGCAGGTGGTGGTAGTGGTACTTGACGCGCTTGCGCCACTGGTGGATGTGTTCGTCTTCTGGCCTTCGGAACGTAAGCCGCATCGCCGAGCGCGCGCGTGCGTAGGTCTTGCGCAGCCCCGTGACGAGCATCTGGTTGTCCGCGCAGGGTCCGACCTTCGGCGCTTGCCATTGGCCCAGCCGTTCGCGACCCGTCTGCAGGTCGATTCGCGCCGCGACGAGTCGTGGTATGACCTGCGAGTGCGCCGCGGCGTCGAGGCACTGGTGCTCGCGCAGACAATCCGCGGTGAACGCGAGGATATCGGTCAGCTCGTTCGAATCCTTGCAAGCGCCGAGTCGCTTCAATGTCTTCAGATTCACGTGCGCGTCGCGCAGTGCAGACAGACGACGCGCACAGTCTCGGTACCAGCTGTTCTCCAGCCTGTAGAGCGCCGCATGCTCGGTTCGGATCAGCCGCAGCGCCGCGCGGATCTTCTTGCAGCGCTTGCGTACGTCGTGGACCGCCTCGGATCGAGTCAGATCGTCATCGTCGATGCTCGCTATCGCTCTCGAGACCTGCTGCTCCAGGACGCGTTGGATACCGGCAATGGCTGCTTCGTCTTCTCCCAGACGGTAAGCCATGGTCTATCTGCTGGTGGAACCCGCGCCGCCCGGTAGATCGGGTCCGCCGGGTTGGTTGATCGCCGAGGCCCTCAGCAGGTGAAAGCGTCGCGGATCGGTCCGAGCGATGGTCCTGCCATCGGCGCTGACGATCTCGGCCACCAGGGTATGGGTGCCGCGTTCGATCGCATCCAGGATCACCGTGCCCGTGCCAGCATCGGCGCCTTGTCGCGTGCCATCCATATACAGCAAGACGCGCTGTCCAGGCTCGAGTGCATCGGGGAGCTCTAGCACGACCTGCACCTGGCCCTGGTTCGAGCGCACCGCCGCATCTGGTGCCGGACGGGCAATGGCGAAGTCGGCATGTGCCGATGTCGACCGCGTGTGGCTTGGGCGCTCACGCCCCCGGTCCGGGCTCGCCGGCACGGCGAGTCGCCGTTGCGCCTCCACATCGGGCCGCATTTCGACGCTGGAAGGTGGCGGCAGCTCCACCTCCCGAGCATCCGGGCTGGCTGGCGTATCTGTGTAGAGCGGTTCGTTGGACTCGCCGGTCGATCGGTAGATCTCGGTCTGTGCCGCTCCGCTGGGTGTCGGCTGCAAACCATTGAACAGCAGCGCCAGCGTCAGCCCCGTCCACCACCCATGTCGCCGGTCATGGTACGGATGTGGTCGGTCATTCGCGGCGGATGTCGACCGCTCCGGTTGCCACCGCCGGTGTTGATATACAAGTCGAAATGGTATCCACAACATCTGGATGCCCTCATTCGGTGATCGGGAACGGTACACAAGTCGAGCAGTGCTGGTCGCACGTGGCTGTCAGGGGTCCTTGCCGTTGCGCATATGCACCGACGGACGGTGGAAATGGGCCGGATTCAGAGTGCGTATCCAGGCAATATCTGGCCGACCTATAGCTGGAGCTGCAGGCGAAGCAGCCGGTGGCCGTTTGTCGATGCGTATTCACGGCCAGTCTGGTCAGATGTCCTACAACACTCGTGCCAGGACGCGTGCGGCCGTGCACCGCTGTGTCGGGCAGATGTCACGACACACGGGTTAGCATCCGCAGGGAACCTTTGATCGTTGCCTGCGTTGACATTGATGGGCATCAACGACGAGTGGCCGGGTCGGATGGCTCGGATGGCAGCGACGCACGCGCTCGCGGGAGGCAAGTCATGAGACTGGCAAACATCCAGGCCTATCTTCGTTCCCTGTTGCTGCTCGAGCTCATGCGTGGGCTCGGGCTGACCTTTCGCTACCTGTTCTCGCCAAAGGTGACGGTGCGTTATCCCGAGGAGAGGATCCCACAATCCGCGCGCTTTCGCGGCAAGCCGGCGCTGCGCCGCTATCC
>JAGRHX010000211.1 GCA_020444775.1 Gammaproteobacteria bacterium | reverse complement strand
CTGTTCGCTGCCGTCGTTGAGGATCACCACGTCGGCCCGCTTGATCCGTTCCTGATTGGAGAGCTGGGCATCGATGCGTTTCTGTATTGCTTCGGCGCTGGCGCCATCGCGCGCCGTGGCCCGGGCGATGGCCACGGAAGGCTCCACCGCCACCACCCAAACCGCGTCCACCGCCTCCTGCCAGCCGGCCTCGAGCAGCACCGCCGCCTCCAGGATCACGATCTTATCAGGGCTCTTGGCCCGCACCTGGGCGATCTCGAGCCGGGCCAGACGCAGGATCTCGGGCCAGACGATGTCGGTGAGTCGGGTCAGTGCCGTCGGGTCGCCAAATACCTTGCCACCCAGCGCCTTGCGGTCGATGCGACCGTCGGCGCCGACCACGTCCGCGCCAAACGCCTCTACCACCGCCCGGAAGGCATCGGTATCCGGCTCGTAGGCGCGGTGCCCGAGCCGGTCGGCATCGATGACGTGTGCCCCCAGCTCGCCGAGGATGCGTGCGGCGGTCGACTTGCCCGAGGCGATGCCACCGGTCAGACCGACCACCGCGGCCCGCCGCGGCTGGCCGCTGCCCGTGTCACCACCCGTTGTCGGTGCGCTGCTCGATCCTGATGTGGTCAATGCCCGGCCCCGGTTGAGTAAAGCACCCTATGTTAAACGAGGCGGGCGCTCCGAGGCGAGCGCGCACGCCCGGCTCGGCGTTGTCCCGGGCAACACTGGGAAATGGGTGTACAAAGGGGCAGGCGCGACGCGCTGTCGCTGTGACCGGCTGTCTACGGTCGCGGTGACCGGGCGGCTGACGGGCAGGGGCTGTTCACCGCCACGCTCGTTGGGTGGGCCATTGCTCGGGGCACAACGACCGCCGACCGGCGCATGAGCGGGACGGCCGGCTCAATCCGCGTCGCGCTGGAGAATGGCCACCGTCAAGCGTTCGCCGTCGTGCTCGAAGGTCAGCTCCTGGCGCAGCTCGCCCTGGAACTCCTCGACGTCGAACTCGGGCACCTCGATCACGGTCGGCAGCGACGTCCGGCAGGGCGGCGGCAGCACCGCCTTGATGTTGCCACCGACCATGTTGACCATCTCACCCAACGCGTCATAGACGTCACCCGGCTCCATGTCCGCCGCGTCGCAATCGAACATGGTGGCGGCGCTGCGTTCGGCGAAGCGGGCCGTGCAGGCCAGGAACACCGTGCCGTTCCACTCGCCGGTGATCTCTACGCTGCTCACCACCCACGAGGCGGGCGTGCAGCGCGGCTCGGGAACGCTCTCGCAATCGGGCGCCGCATCGCAGAACGCCAGATCCATCTTCAGCATCGAGGACCAGACGTTCTGGGTGAGTTCAATGATGTCTTCTGCAGCGAGCGACATAGTTGTAATCCTGTCGGTTTGTCTCATCGGAACAGCCATCCAGGCTGTTCTGCGCTCGGGCGCGGTGGCGGCCCGCCGAGCGGCTCGTCCCGATCCGTCGAGCGTACGCCCTCGAGTGCACTTTGGAGCAGCATCCACGTACCCGGTCAGCGGCGGACCTTGAAGCAACCAGCGCGTACGAAGTCGACCTTCTCGAATGCGTTGTCCACGTTCATGGTGGTCTCCTGACCGCCGAGGAACAGAACGCCGTTGGGCTTTAGACGACCGCGCACCTTGCGCAGGATCTCGCGCCTGGTCTCGATGTCCAGATAGATGAGCACGTTACGCATGAAGATGACGTCGACCGGCGGGAACGCGGGCCAGGCCTCGACCAGGTTCATGTTCCGGAATCGGATGACCTTGCGTAGAGCGTCCTTGACCTTCCAGCGCATACCCTCGCGCACGAAATACTTCTGCAGGAAATTCGCTGGCAGGCCACGATTGACCTCGAGCTGGCTGTACTCGCCACGGGCAGCTCGCGCGACCATCGACGGTGAGATGTCGCTGGCGAAGATCTCGAAACCCTTCAAGTCCCCGTAGCGCTCGCTGATGAGCATCGCAATGCTGTACGGCTCCTGCCCGCTCGAGCAGGCGGCGCTCCAGATCCGTATCGGCTCGTTACGCCGACCAGCGACAAGGCCGGGCAGGATCTTGTCCCGCAATGCATCGAACGGATGCCGGTCGCGGAAGAACGAGGTCTCGTTTGTGGTCATCGCATCGACCACCTTCGCTCGCAGCGGACTGGCCGGCGTGCGTAGCTTCGAGAACAACTCATCCAGTGAACGCAGACCCTCGGCGCGCGCCAGGCTGGATAGCCGGCTCTCGACCAGATACATCTGACCTTCGGAGAGGATATTCGCAGACTGTGCGCGTACCAGCTCTCGCACGTAGTTGAAATCGTTCGCTCTGAGGCTCATCGCGCTTTACCCGCAATCGCTGTTCTCGATTTGTAGCCGCACATACGCAGCACCCGCGGAATGATCTCCGCCAGTGGCAACACGTCGTTGGCAAGCCCCGCCTTGGTCACGAAGCCCGGCATCCCCCACACCACCGAGGTCTTCTGATCCTGGGCGATGACACTGCCACCGGCCTTGCGAATGACCTCACAGCCCTTGCAGGCATCCTTCCCCATACCGGTCAGCACCACCGCCAGCACCCCGGAGCCGTATGCCTGGGCCGCCGATCGGAACAACACGTCCGCCGCCGGCCGGCAGAAGTTCTCCGGTGGATCCTGATTGGTCGAAATCTCCATACCCTGGGCACCGCGTTGCACCACCATGTGGTATTGACCCGGTGCTATCCAGGCCTTGCCCGGCTGGACCTCCACACCATTCCTCGCCTCCTCCACCTGGATCTGGCTGCGCGAGGCCAGCTGGTTGGCGAGCTGCTGGGTGAACCTGGGTGGCATGTGCTGGGCGATCAGGATCGGCAGGTGGAAATCGGCCGGGATCATCGGGATCTGCTCGTTGAGCGCGTTCGGTCCGCCGGTGGAGGATCCGATGACGACCACCTTCACCGGTGTGCCCAGAGAGCGCATGAACGGCGCACGCGCCGACGAGCGGGCGTTCGCGCCGCTCGAGGTGGACGCGGTGGCAGTGTTCGCACCGCCGGGTCGATGTGTGGAGACGGACCGGCGCGCTGCCGCCCCGATCCCGGTGGCGGGACGCGGGCTACCCGTCATGACACGTCCCGTTGCCTCGCCAAGGCTCGTCCGGGCGCGCAGCGTGCCGGCGCCACCGACACTGCCTCCACCGATGCCACCCGCGGCACCGGGATTCGCGTCGACCGCCGGGCGCGCCGGGGCACGCGACTGACTCAAGGCCCGTATCCGCCGTGCCAGCTGCGCCTGCACCTCTTTCAGGTTCGCACCGCCGCCACCCATGGACGCCGGCTTCTCCACGAACGCGCTCGCACCCCGTGCAAGTGCTTCATAGGTGATGTCCGAACCACTCGCGGTCAGCGTGCTCATCATGATCACCGGCAGGTCGCGCCAGCGTTTGCGGATCTCGGCTACAGCGTCCAGACCGTTCATCACCGGCATCTCCACATCCAGGGTGACGATGTCCGGGCTGAGTCTGCCGATCTGCTCCAGGGCCTGCTGTCCGTTTGACGCCGTGCCGACCACTTCGATACCGGTCTCGGCACCGAGAAACTTGACCATGATGTTTCTGATGACGGCGCTGTCGTCGACCACCAGGACCCGGATTGCGTTCATCTGCCGTTTCCCGCAAGTTCGAGCAGAGCCAGCTTCTCCACGATGGTCTCCTCTGTGAACGGTTTCATCACATACTCGTTGGCACCGGCCGCAAGCGCCTGGTCCACGTAGGAGGTCTCGGTCTCACTGGTGACCATCATCAGCCGTGTCGCGTGATAGCGTTTGTCTGCCCGGATCGCGTTCACCAGCTGCAGACCGTCCATGTTCGGCATGTTCCAATCGACCAGCACCAGCTCAGGCGGTTCCATGGTGGCCAGGACCTGCAATGCATCCTGACCGTCCGCCGCCTCCGATACCTCGAAGTCATTGGCACTGAGTATGGAGGTGAGATAGCGGCGCATAGCCTTTGAATCGTCGACTACCATGGCTCGCATGTACGTACTCCTTCACAGGGTGTCTGGTTCTTGTGCATCTCGCAGGACTGTCCGGTCATGCGAGGTCTATGACCCGGTCCGAGTCCAGAACCAGCAGCAGCCGGTCCGGTAGCTTGTAGGCGCCCTTGATGAGCTCACGCGCTACCCCGGATACCGTCTCCGGGGGCATCTCGAACTGCGCCTCGTCCACATCGATCACGTCGCCGATACGATCGACCAGCAGGCTCACCGCGCCGTTGGCGGTGCGCAGCACGATGTTCATGGGCAATGCTTCGGCCTCGCGATCCGGGAACTCCAGGCGTCTGCGCAGATCGACGGCGGTGACGATCTGTCCGCGCAGATTGATGAGCCCTCGCACGATCGGCGAGGCCAGCGGCACACGCGTCACGGTCAGGTATTTCATCACCTCCTGGATCTTGGATGTTTCGATCCCGAAACACAGACCATTGAGGAAGAATGTGCAGAACTGGGACTTGGCAGACATCTATCACCCTCCCGCCGCGGCGCGTGGCGCACCGTCGTCACCGAACGAGAAACGTACGGTCTTGACGATGCTCTGAACGTCGAGCAACTCGGTCACGCGACCGCAGACCACGGCCGACCCGAGCACACCGGCACGTGCACCGGTGGTCTCCACGTTGATCTGCTCGTCGACGATGTCGAGGATCTCCTCGACGACCAGCCCGATGTTGCGTGCGCCGTCGTTGTAGACCACCACGCTGATGGAGGCGGGCGTGGTATCAGCGCCCGACGTGCGTCGGCTCTTGCGACGCTCTAGCAGCATCGCCGAGATGTCCAGCAGCGGCAGGATCTGCTCGCGATACTGGATGACGTCGTATTCACCTACCCGCTCGACCTGTGAGCGTGGGAAGCGCTCGAGCCTTGATACCGCGGACAGGCTGATGGCCATGCGCCCATCGTCGGGCGTGCGAAATACCAGCAGACGTCGACGTTCACCCTCGACCTGCCTGGCGTGCTCGATGGAGGAGGCGAGCAGTCGCTCGGTGACCTCCGAGACGACACCCGCGCGCTGCGCGAGGCTCAAGATGTCCAGGATCAGGGCCACCCGGCCGTCGCCACGAATGGTTGCACCGGCAAAGCACGGCAGGTCCTTGAGCTGCTCACCGAGCGGCTTGACCACGATCTCCTCGGTCTCCAGCACCCGGTCGACGACCAGACCGAAGGTCCGGTCCGCGACCTGCAACACCACCACGTTGACCGCGGCCTCGTCCTCGTCGTCACCGGCGGCCGACCAGCCGTCGAGCGGCTGCTCGAGCTCGAGCTCACCGGCCAGGAACACCAGCGGCAGCAGGTTGCCACGCAGCCTGCAGACCGGCGTGCCGTGGATGTGCTCGACGGCTGAAGCCGCCTCCTCACCGCTGAATCGGACCAGCTCCACCAGGCTGGCCTGGGGGATCGCGTAGCATTCGTCCGCGGTGCCGACGATCAGCGCCGGGATGATCGCGAGCGTCAGCGGTATCTTCACGCTGATGGTGGTGCCTTTGCCCTGGGTGCTCTGGATGTCGATGGCGCCGCCGACCTTCTCGATGTTGGTCTTCACCACATCCATGCCCACGCCACGACCGGAGACGTTTGTGACCTTCTCCGCGGTCGACAGCCCAGGCAGGAACAGCAGGTTGGTGATGTCCTTGGGCGACAGGCGCTCGCCCTGCTCGGGGCTGATGAGACCTTTCTGGATGGCCTTGCTCCTGACCCGTTCCCAATCGATACCTTTGCCGTCGTCGCTGATCTCGATGTTGACCAGCCCGCCTTCGTGGTAGGCACGCAGTCTGAGCACCCCCTCCTCGGGCTTTCCGACCCGCAGTCGTTCCTCGGGGGCCTCCAGACCGTGGTCCACCGAGTTGCGCACGATGTGGGTCAGCGGGTCCTTGATTGACTCGATGAGACTCTTGTCGAGCTCGGTCTCCTTACCCTCCATCTCGATACGTACCTTCTTGCCACAGGCCAGGGCAAGGTCACGTACCGCGCGTGGGAACTTGGCCCAGATGTT
>JAGRHX010000210.1 GCA_020444775.1 Gammaproteobacteria bacterium | reverse complement strand
CGCAGCCGCTCGATCGCCTCGGCGTCGCGGAACAGCACGCCGGCCTGGGCGGCCCGGCCGGTCGCCACCATGATCGACATTGGCGTGGCCAGGCCGAGCGCACAGGGACAGGCGATGATCAGCACCGCCACCGCGTTGACGATGGCGAAGGTCCAGGCAGGTTCGGGGCCAAGAAAGCCCCAGACAAGGAACGTGGTCACGGCGATCGCCAGCACCGCCAGCACGAACCAGAAGCTCACCCGATCAGCCATGCGCTGCATCGGCGCGCGCGAGCGTTGCGCCTGCGCCACCAGCTGCACGATCTGCGCGAGCACGGTGTCGGAGCCCACCTTGTCGGCGCGGATCACCAGGCTGCCGGTGCCGTTGATCGTGGCGCCGATCACGCGCTCGCCGGGGGTTTTCTCGACCGGCATGGGCTCACCGGTCAGCATCGATTCGTCCAAGCGCGAGCGCCCCTCGATCACCACGCCGTCGACCGGCACCTTCTCGCCCGGCCGCACGCGCAAACGGTCGCCGACGTGCACATGGGTGAGCGGGATGTCCTCTTCACTGCCGTCATCGCGCAGCCGTCGCGCGGTCTTGGGCGCCAGTCCCAGCAGGGCCTTGATCGCCGCCGACGTGCTTGAACGCGCCTTGAGCTCCAGCAACTGGCCAAGCAGCGTCAGCGACACGATGATGGCTGCGGCCTCGTAGTACACCCCGACGCGGCCGTGCTCCTGGAACGACGTCGGGAACAGATCCGGCGCCAGCGTCGCGACCAGACTGTAGCCAAACGCCGCACCCACACCGGTGCCGATCAGCGTCCACATGTTCGGACTGCGGTTGATGATCGACTGCGCCCAGCGCTGGAAGAACGGCCAGCCCGCCCACAGCACCACCGGCGTAGATAGCCCGAGTTCCAGCCAGGTGCGCAAGTTTGCCGAGAGCGCGGGCACGCGATGACCCACCATGGCGATCGCGAGAACCGCCAGCGACAGCGGCAACGTCCACCAGAAGCGCCGCCGGAAATCCGTCAGCTCGGGGTTCTCGGCCTCGTCCAGGCTGGGCATCATCGGTTCCAGCGCCATGCCGCATTTGGGGCAGGTGCCTGGATGGTCCTGCACGATCTCCGGATGCATCGGGCAGGTGAACTGCGTGCCGGTCGGCACCGGTGCCTCTTCGACAGGCTTGCTCGACAGATAGCGAGTCGGGTCGCCGACAAATTTGCTTCGGCAGCCCGCCGAGCAGAAGTGATAACGCTGACCGTCGTGGTCGGCATGATGGGGCGACGCGGAACTGACCTTCATCCCGCACACCGGGTCCCGCTCGGCGCCAGGATTGCCGGCGTCCTCAGTGCCAGCTCCCCCATGGTGAGAATGGCTTGGGTGGTCTGCTGCCGAATCGTTCGACGGCGCAGGCTTGGCGCTGCAGCACGCGTGCGCGGCATGCGGGCTATTGTGAGCTTTCATTCGGATTCCTCCTGCGTGAGTGCATTGAGGATCGGGCAGGCCTCGGCGCGACCGTGGCCAGGGCAAGCGCTGATCAACGCCTGCAAGCCGTGCCGGATGCGCTCCAGTTCAGCGATGCGTGCGTCGATGTCGAGCAGCTTGGACTGCGCTGCCTGCTTGACCCGGGCCACGTTCTGGCCGTCACTGAGCGCGAGCAAGCCGCGGATATCCTCCAACGAGAAGCCCAACGCCTTTGCGCGGCGAATGAAGCGCAGACGCTTCAATTCGATTGCGCCGTAGCGACGGTAGCCGGACGCCAAGCGCCCTGCTGGCGACAACAGGGCGTTGCGTTCGTAGTAGCGCACGGTGTCGATCGCGACCCCGGCGCGTTGCGCGAGCTGGCCAATGCTGAACTGAGACATGCCCGATCTCCTGTGGGAGGCCAGTCTGCAGTCTGGACCATGGTCCAGAGTCAAGCATGTTTTCGCAGCTGTTGCGCGACGGTGCGATCGCGTCTCAGTCGCTGCCATCGTTTGCTTCGAGGTCGCGGATCAGCGCTTCCATCTCGTCGATTTCGCGGCGCTGGGTCGCGATGATGTCGTCAGCCAGTTGACGCACGCGCGGATCGCGCAAGGTGGCCCGCTCGCTGGTCAGGATCGCGATCGAATGATGCGGAATCATCGCCTTCATCCAGGAGATGTCCTCGACGGTCGATTGACTGCGGACCAGCCACAGCGAGCTGGCAAAGGCCAGCACTGCGCCAGCGAGAATCGCCAGATTGACGCGCGGCTTCGGGTAGTGCTTGAGCATGAAGCCGAGCATCACCGCGGCCATGGACGCGCCCATGATCAATGCCATGTACGCACGCGTCTCACTGAACCACAGGTGGGATGCGGCATAGGTGTTCAGGTACATCAGCCCGAACATCACCAGCGTCGACGTAAGAATCATCCAGCCAAAACGAGCGTAGCTCATCGTGTTCTCCCTTTTGCGTTTGCGGTCAACTGCGCTGCCCGCGCAGCGCCGTTAGCTCAGAGGCCGAGCAGGATGCATGCCAGCCTTGAATTCCCGCGCGGGTGTCGATCCGCGTTTGGCCGCTCGAGGTCGGCATTCGGTATGCACGCCCCTCCCAACCAGGGTTTGCATTTCGCACGACCAACCTCGTGCCTGAAGCGAACGTCAACGTGCCCTGGTCGGCAACTCGCGGCACACCGAACGCGATCAGCGGACGGCGATGACCATGACGATGAGAAGCATGACGGTCAATGCTGCGCCGCACACGGGTAGGTGGGGCGCACCCATGGCATACAGCGCATCATCGACGGCAGAGATCGCGCGCAATAGCCTTGGAGGGTACTGCGGCAGCACCTCAACGTCAGGCTCGAACACCTGCGCTGCACGTCGCCTGCTCTCGACGGCTGCCTCGACGCTCTCACTTCGGATGCCCCACTCGCTCACTTTGCGGTGCCCGTCGGCGCTGCGACGGACGAAGCTCGAGAAAGGGTGCGGCCGCGCAGCAGGAGGTACGCAGCCGGAATGACGAGCATAGAAAGCAACGGGGCGGTCACCATGCCGCCGATCATGGGCGCGGCGATGCGTTGCATGACCTCCGAACCGGCACCGCCCCCAATGAACAAGGGCAACAGGCCGGCGAGGATGACGGCGACCGTCATCGCCTTGGGGCGCACGCGCAGCACCGCGCCTTCGCGGATGGCTGCTTCCAGGGTGGCGAAGTTTTCCGGTTCGCCGGCCGCCAGGCGGCGTTCCCAGGCATGGCGCAGGTACAGCAGCATGATCACGCCGAACTCGGCGGCGACGCCGGCCAAGGCGATAAAGCCGATCATCGAGGCGATCGACATCGCGTGGCCCAGCCCCCAGATCAGCCACAGCCCGCCCACCAATGCCAGCGGCACACTCAGCAGAATGATCGCTGCCTCGCTGAAACGCCGGAACACCAGGTAGATGAGCAGGAAGATGATCGCCAACGCGGCTGGCACGACCAACTGCAGCCGCGCCAGGGCGCGTTGCAGGTATTCGTACTGCCCCGACCACGCGATGGCATAGCCCGGCGGCAGCTTGAGGTCCTTCGCGGTTCGCTTCTGCAGATCCTCGACGACCGAGCCGAGATCGCGCCCGGCGACGTCGACGAAGATATAGCCGACCAGACGACCGTTCTCGCTCTTGAGCATCGGTGGACCGGGTGTCAGCGTCAGATCGGCCACTTGCCCGAGCGTGAGTTGCACGCCCCCCGGAGCGACCAGCGGCAGCTGCGCCAGTGCCGCCAGCGAGTCGCGCTGCGCGCGCGGGTAGCGCAGCACGATGGGATAGCGCTCGCGGCCCTCGATCGTCTCGCCGATCGGCTGGCCGCCGACCACCGTCGCGATCAGCCGTTGAATTTCGGCCTGGCTCAGGCCGTAGCGTGCGGCGATCTCGGGGCGGATGCGCACGTCGACGTAGCGGCCGCCGGTCACGCGCTCGGCCAACGCCGAACTCACGCCCGGCACCGTCTTGGCCATGCCTTCGATCTCGTTGCTGATCCGTTCGATGACCCCGGTGTCCGGCCCGGACACCTTGATCCCGATCGGACTCTTGATGCCGGTGCTGATCATGTCGATGCGGTTGCGGATCGGCGGCACCCACAGGTTGGTCAGGCCGGGCACCTTGACCGCGGCGTCGAGTTCCTGCCGGAGCTTCTCTGAGGTCATACCCGGCCGCCATTCGCTGCGCGGCTTGAACGTCACCGTGGTCTCGAACATTTCGATCGGTGCCGGGTCGGTCGCGGTATCGGCACGACCGGCCTTGCCGAATACGTGCGCGACCTCGGGCACCGTCTTGATCATGCGGTCGGAGAGCTGCAGCATCTGCCGCGCCTTGTCCGCCGACAGCCCGGGCAGCGCCGTGGGCATGTACAGCAGCGTGCCCTCATCGAGGGGTGGCATGAACTCGCTGCCGATGCGCGCGTACGGTACGGCGGTCAACAGCAGCAGCAAGCCGCTCAGAATCAGCGTCAGGCGAGGAAAGCGCAGAACCACGTCCAACACCGGTCGGTAGCCTGCAATGAGCAGACGGTTGATGGGATTGGACTGCTCGGGTCGGATGTGACCGCGAATCAGATATCCCATCAGCACCGGGATCAAGGTCACCGAGAGTCCCGCGGCGGCGGCCATCGCGTAGGTCTTGGTGAAGGCCAGAGGCGAGAACAGTCGACCCTCCTGGGCCTGAAGTGCGAATACCGGAACAAAGGACAGGGTGATGACCAGCAGGCTGGCGAACAGCGCCGGGCCGACTTCGGTGGCCGATGCCGCCATCAGTTCCCAGCGCTCTTCCCCCTCTGGATCGCGCCCGTGTTCTTCGCGCCAATGCTCCAGATGCTTGTGCGCGTTCTCGATCATCACCAC
>JAGRHX010000209.1 GCA_020444775.1 Gammaproteobacteria bacterium | reverse complement strand
CGTCCACGGTCGCATCGAGCATGCCGGTCATACCGTCGACCAGACCGGTGCCGGGTGAGTGCTCGATCAGGCGTCTCTCGGCCTCGGGCGTATGCGCGAGCGCCGGGTTTCGCTGCAGGATCGCGAGCGCCGCGGCCAGCGCGTAGCAGCCCCAGTTGGACACCCCTACCGGCAGCAGGACGTCGGTGGCGAGCTCGGCGCAGGACACCTCACCATGCGGAATGTGCCGGGCCACCGCGGCCTTGACCGCGCCCATGCCGATCTCGTTGCCACCGTCGCCGATGCCGATGGTCGGCACGCCACGCGCCTGCGCGAGCTCGACCACGTAGTCCAGCTTCTCGCGTCCGGCGCTGTAGTCCTGGCCGAGCGCGTTGCGATAGGTACCGTCGGCGCTCATGCCGGCTCGTTCGCAGGCCACCACCACCTTCGGCGCATGCTCGTCCATCAATCGCTGCGCGGCGGCACGGGCGGCCGCCTCATCGATGGCGCCGCTCTCCATCACGGCAACTCCGGTGAAGCGTGGCAGCGAGGTTGCGACCCTGGCCTGCGTCGCGCTCACCACGTTCAGACCGGCCAGCGCGACCATCGAGGCGACTCGCGCGCTGATGCTGGCATCGACCAGGATCACCGGCACCGCGTTGAAGCCGCGGCTCAAGGTGCGTGCCAGCACCGCCGCGCCAATGGGCCCATCGTTCTCCGCGATGTCCGGCGAGACACCTGCACGGGTCAGGGACCCGGTGATGATGAAGACGTGCTCACCGGGCTTCAACGCGGCCAGCGAACGTGCCGCGGCCAGACACAAGGGCTCGCCATGCAGCGCCCGTGCCGGCTCGAACAGCCCCGCCACGCCGCGCCCCCCTACGTCCAGCGCAACAATCCGGTCGATGGTGTCGAACCAGGCCTGCATACGCTCTGTTGCTGCTGCATCGTTCATTGAGTTGCTCCAGGGTATCAGTGCACCGCAATCGTGACGGGCTCGGCGCGAGCACGAGCGGATCAAGATTGTTGCACCTTCTCAGAGCTGAATTGAATGCTCTAGAGTACGTAGCGATCTTGGAACCATCGCATCGGGAGACGGGGAACATGCACGATCTGGTCATCAAGGGCGCGCGAATCATCGACGGCCTGGGCAATCCGGAGATCCTGGGCGATGTCGGCGTCAGGGACGGCCGGATTGCCGAGCTGGGCAAGCTGACACAGAGCGGTGCAGAGACGGTGGAGGCGGACGGCCGTGTCCTCTGCCCCGGGGTCATCGACACCCATACGCATTATGACGCCCAGCTCACCTGGGACTCCACCGCTTCGCCGTCCCCCGCGCTCGGCGTGACCACCGTGGTGATGGGCAACTGTGGCTTCACCATCGCGCCCTGTCCGCCCAGCGAGCGCGAGCGGGTCGCGGCCAATCTCTCGGTGGTTGAAGGCATGGATCTGAAGGCCCTGGAGCAGGGCATCGACTGGGGCTTCGAGAGCTTCCCCGAGTATCTGGACATGCTCCGCGACAAGGGTGTGTATCCGAACACCGCGGTGCTGGCCGGACACTCGGTGACCCGCACCGCGGTGATGGGCAAGGAGGCGTCGGAACGCGAGACCCCCACTGACGCCGAGCTCGCGCGCATGCAGGCATTGGTCAAGGAGGCCCTGGACGCCGGCGCGATCGGCTTCGCAACCTCCTTCTCGCCCAACCATCTGGGTGCGAACGGCGTGCCCATGCCATCCACCATCGCCAGTGACGACGAGGTACGCGCGCTCGCCGGGGTGATGAAGGGACGAGCACACGGCGTCATGCAGATCGCCTCGGGATCACGCGGCACGGTCGAGCTGCTGGAGACCTTCACCCAGGCAAGTGGCAAGCGCTTGTTCACCACCGCCGCGCTGACCATGTACAACGAGGCCGCGCCCGACAAGGCCCTGACCCTGCTGGACCAGATGCGCGTCGCCCGCGAGCGTGGCAATCGGATCCACGCGCAGGTCACCTGCCAGCCGTTGTCCTTCGATTTCACACCCGCCAACCCGTACCCCTTCTACAGCCACGACGCCTTTGCCGACATCAAGGCCTCGTCTGCGCAGGTGCTGCGTGCTGCCTACGCGCGGCCCGAGTTCCGAGCCGCCTTCAAGGCCAACCTGGCTGCCCCCCAACCGGGGGTGATCTTCTATGGCAACTGGGATCGGATCGAGGTCGCGGTGGCGGCCCTCGAGAAGAACGCCGGGCTGCAAAATCGCACCTTCGCCGAGATCGCTCGCGAGCGTGGTCAGGATCCGGTGGACGTGTTCTTCGATCTGGCGCTGGAGGAGGACCTGCAGACCACCGTCATCGGGCGATTCCTGAACGTCGCCGAGGAAGGCGTCGGACCGATTCTCAAGCACGAGTCCGGTCTGGTCTCGCTCTCCGATGCGGGCGCGCATCTCATCTTCATGTGCGACGCGGGCTTTGCCTGTCACTTTCTCTCGCACTGGGTGCGTGAGCGCGGCGAGTTCGAGCTGGTGGAGGCGATCCGGCGCCTGACCAGCCATCCGGCCGAGCTCTACGGGCTGCCGGATCGCGGTCGTATCGAGCTGGGCGCGCATGCCGATCTGCTGTTGTTCGACCCGGCGACCATCGCCATCTCCAAACCGCGCAGGGTCGGCGATCTGCCGGGCGGCGGCATGCGCGCGATCCGCGAGTCGAGCGGAATCCACGGTGTGTGGGTGAATGGCCGTCGGGTCTACGACGAGCGGGGCTACGTCGACCACGGCAAGGGTCCCGGCCAGGTGCTGACCCGCTTCAATCCGAACTGAAGCGCGAGCGCCGGTCGCGGCCGGCGCGGTCGGGATCCACCCCCGAATCAGGACGGCTCAGATGCGTCGCCCCATGCTGATCCGGGGCTCCACCTCGAAGCCCAGCGACTGGTAGAACGCGACCACGCCGTGATTGTCCGCGCGCACCTGCAGATTGAGCTTGTCACAACCATGCCGCCGAAGGCCGTTCAGGGCCCGCTCGACGAGCGCGCGACCGATCCCCTGGCCGCGCCAGCGCGGATCCACGGCGAGATGGTGCAACCAGCCACGCATGCCATCGAAGCCGGCAATAAGCGCCCCGACCAGCTCCTCACCCACCAGCGCGACCAGCAACAGCTCCGGCTGCACACCGAGCTTGCGCGGAATGATCAGCCGTGGCGCGTTCCAGGGCGGATCGTCAGCGAACACCTCCGCCCACAGCGCGACCAGCGCATCGTTATCGCCGTCTACGTAGGCCCGGACCCGCACCGCCGCCGTTGCTGTCCTCGGTTCGGCGCGATCAGTCACGCTGCTTGACCGCGCCGGACTTCAAAAGCGAGTCGATACGACCTGGATTGAATCCCCAGTCGGCCAGCACCTCGCTGCTGTGTTGTCCTGCATACGCGCAGGGCATGGTTACACCACTGGGGGTCTTGTCGAAACGCGGCGCCGGCCCGGGTTGCACCACATCGTCTATACGCACGAAGCTGCCACGCGCCTGGTTGTGCGGGTGAACCGGCGCCTCGCTCATGCGCAGCACCGGCGCGAAGCACACGTCGGTGCCTTCCATCAGCTCCCGCCATTCGTCGCGGCTGCGGGTCTTGAAGATCTCGGCGATGGTCTGGCGGTTGCGCGGCCAGCCATCGCGGTCGGTCTGGGCCGGCAGATCAGCATCGGCCAGACCGAGCTTCTCCAGCAACAGCGCGTAGAACTGCGGCTCGTTGGACCCGACGCAGATGTGCTCGCCGTCGCTGGTCTGGTAGACGTTGTAGTGATGGCAACCGCCGTCGAGTCGATTCGATTCGCGCTGCTCGATGAAGCTGCCCGCGGCCAGATGACCGTAGGCCGGGGTCATCAGTGAAGCCGCGCCTTCGACCATCGCGCAGTCTACGACCTGGCCACTGCCCGAACGCTGTGCCTCGATGTATGCGGCCAGCACGCCCATTGCCATGTACAGGGCACCGCCGCCGAAGTCACCAATCAGGTTGAGCGGTGGCACGGGTCCGGCCTCACGGGTGCCGATCGCGTACAGGGCACCGGTCAGGGCGATGTAGTTGATGTCGTGACCGGC
>JAGRHX010000208.1 GCA_020444775.1 Gammaproteobacteria bacterium | reverse complement strand
GCTGCACCGGCTGCAAGAGCTGCGAGGTGGCGTGTAAGCAGGAACACGGGCTCGGCCCCGGAGAACGCCGCAATCGAGTCCTGTGGCTGACCGCCGGCAACGGCCTGCCATCTGTAGACGGTGGCGACGGCCGCGACGTTGCCAGCGCGGCGCTGTCCGCCACCTCGCTGCGCGAACGCCGTCCGAATCTGGATTTCTTCACGCTCGCCTGCCAGCACTGCGAGCGACCGGCCTGCGCTCGTGCCTGCCCGGTCAATCCCAAGGCCATCGAGAAAGACCCGCTCACCGGGGTGGTGCAGGTCATCGAGGACCGCTGCGTGGGCTGTGGCGAGTGCGTCATCGCCTGCCCATACGGGGCGATGGGTTACGACGCGCAGGACCACCACGCGGTGAAATGCGATCTGTGCGTGGACCGGCGCGCCGAGGGCGCGCAGACCACGGCTTGTGCCAGCGTCTGCCCGACCCGGGCAATCCGCTTTGGCGAACGCGAGACGCTGCTCGACAGCGCCCGGCACGCCGGCCGGCAGACGCTCGACACCGACAGCTTCCTGCTCGGTCCCGCCACCATCTATCTGGATCGCATCGCCCAGGCCAGCAACCGCGCGAGCCCGGAGCAGTCGTCGCGCAGCCTGGACCTCGGCAGCCGGCTGAAGCCAGCGGTCATCGACCCGCCGCCGAGCTTCGACCGCCGTCGCACCGCCTACCCCTACGGTGCCCCACGCGCTGAGCGTCAGCCCGACCGGGTCGAGCCGGGCGGCTGCAATCTGTGCTTCAACTGCTGCACCACCCAGTTCCATTTCCACCGCGACAAGCTGGTCAAGATTACCGGCAACGAGGCCGATCCGGTGCTCGCCGGGCGGGTCTGTCCCAAGTCGCAGCTCTCGCTGCAGCTGTATGGCAGCGAGGATCGCCTCACCCAGCCGTTGAAACGCGTCGGTGAGCGTGGCGAGAACCGTTTCGAGCCGATATCCTGGGACCAGGCGCTGGACGAGATCGCGGACCGTCTGAAGCAGATCCGCGACCGCCACGGTCCCGAGGCGGTAGGCATCTTCTCCGGCACCCGCACCGGCACGCTGACCAATCGCGGCTACATCAGGTTGTTCTCGCAGGCCTGGGGCACGCCCAACGTCGAGACCACCGAGCCGTTCTGCTCCTCGGGCAAGAACATGGCCTATGTCATGACCCAGGGCGTCGGCGGCAGCGGCAATAGCTACACCGAGACCGACCTGGGCTCAGCCGAGCTGTACGTGTACATCGGTGACAACCAGGCCGAGACCCGGCCGGTGCACTTCGGCATGATCAACGACTGGCGGCTCCAGCACGGGGCACGCATGATCGTCATCGATCCGCGCGAGACGGTCACCGCCTCCAAGGCCGACTGGTACCTGCCGATCCGACCGGGCGGCGACCTCGCGCTGGCGCTGGCCATCGCCCATCATCTGTTCAGCCACCACCTGCACGACGCCGACTTCTGTGAGCAGTGGGTGATCGGCTACGACCGCTGGCGCGACTACATCCTCGAGCAGGGCTACAGTCCGCAGTGGGCAGCGCCGATCGCCGACATCCCGGCCGCCAGCATCGAACGTCTGGCCGAGGAGATCGCCGCCGCCGACGGCTGCGTGATCTTCGGCAGCCGTGGCATCAATCAGCATACCAACTCGGTGCAGGCCAACCGCGCGTTGATGTTCGTGGCCGCGATCACCGGCAACTGGGGCCGCAAGGGCGGCGCATATTTCAACATGTCAGCGTCGATGCCCATCGATGCGAATCTGCCCGCCGCGCGGCGGGCCGCCATCAAGCGGCCCAAGCTGCGCACCAGCCCGGTGGGCTGGCTGGATGCGATGCGTATCGGCAAGCCCTATCCGCTGAAGGCGCTGCTCGCCTGCAACAACCCGATGGCGCTGTGGCCCAGCCAGGAGCAGACCCGGGAGGGCCTGTCGGCCCTGGAGCTGCTGGTGCACATTGATCTCTTCGCCAACGAGACCAGCGCCTACGCCGACTACGTGCTGCCCGCCGCGACCGGTATCGAGAAGGGCGAGGTGGGGCGGGCCTGCGAGGACCGTCGCGTGGTCTGGATCGATCGCATGATCGATCCACCCGGCGAGGCCCGGCCGGACGGCTGGATCTGGATCGAGCTCGGCAAGCGACTCGGCTTCGACGACGTGCTCAAGGAGGAGTGGAAGGATCCGTCGCGTCTGTGGGACGAGGTATTGATCCAGAACGAGCAGATGCGTGGCCTGACGCAGAAGCGCTTGCACTCGGTGCCGTGGCGGTGGGTGCGCTTTCCCGTGGCCAGCGAGGACGCGCCCGAGATCGAGACCCTCTATCTGGAGGGCACGACCGCGCCCGGCGCGCCCGAGGGACACCGTTTCCCCACGCCCAGCGGCAAGCTCGAGTTCTGGACGGAGAAGCTGGAAGCCGGGTTTGCTGCGCACGGCTTGAGTGCGCTGCCGCAGTTCTACGGAGAGCGGGAGTCACTCATCGACATGGCGCACCTGCAGTTCCTGGACGATGACAGCAGCGACGCAGTGGTCAGCCCGTTCTCTCGATCGCCGACCTACGCGGCGCGAGCGCGCGTGGTCCAGCCCGAGGAGTCGGCGCCGGCGCGCAAGCTTCGGGAGCAGGGTTTCGAGCTGGAGCTGGTCACCGGTCGTCCGGCCGCACCACACTTTCACAGCTGGACCCACTACGCGTGGCAGGCACAGGAGATGTGGCCGGACCTGTACGCGCAGATCCATCCGGACACGGCACGTGGCCTGGGTATAGCGGATGGCGAGGTGGTCACGGTGCAGACAGCCCACGGCGAGGTCCAGGCGCGCGCCTGGGTCTACCCCGGGATCCGCAGGCACGCGGTGTTCATGCCGATCGGCTGGGGCGAACGACAGCCCTTCAACCCGTGGCGGCCGGTGAACTTCCTCACCGACGCCAGCCAGCGCGATCCGGTCTCGGACCAGACCAATCTGAAGTCCCTGCTTTGCCGCGTGAAGCGGGCCAACGTCAGCTGAGCCCCGTGCCACGCTGGCAACGCTGCGAGTCGGCCAGCTCGGACGGGGCCGGTCGCGATCGGTGTGGGCGCGACCACTACCGGCTGAACCGCCCATGTGCGGTCTAGCCGGATTCCTGGAGCCAGGCGGTTTCGACACCGACCGGGCGGCCGACACGCTGACCCGGATGGTCAGCGCGCTGCGCCATCGCGGCCCGGACGATCACGGCATCTGGCTGGACGGGCCGACCGGGATCGCACTCGGTCATCGACGTCTGTCGATTGTCGATCTGTCGGCCCAGGGGCACCAGCCCATGATCTCGGCCGACGGACGTTTCGTGATCGCCTACAACGGCGAGATCTACAACGCGCCCGAGCTGTGCCGGCATTTCGGACTCGATACCGCTCGGCTGCGCGGTCATTCGGATACCGAGGTGCTGCTCGAGGCCTGCGCGGTGGGCGGCGTGAAACGCGCCGTGCAGCAGTGCATCGGGATGTTCGCCTTCGCACTCTGGGACAGGCACGAGCGGACCCTGTATCTCGCTCGAGACCGACTCGGCATCAAGCCACTTTACTGGGCACGTCACGGCTCGGGCTGGCTGTTCGGCTCGGAGCTCAAGGCGCTGCGCGCGCGCCAGGACTGGCAGGCACGGCTCGATGTCTCGGCCGTGGCCGCCTACCTACAGCTCGCCTGCGTGCCCACGCCGCTGTGCATCTACGAGGATGCCCACAAGCTCGAGCCGGGCTGTATCTTGCGTATCGGGCCCGACGCGGCGCCGGTCCAGGAGCAGTACTGGTCACTGGCCGAGATCGCGCTGCAAGGACAACGCCAGCCCATCGACGATCTGGACGACGGGCTGGCGCGTCTGGACGCGCTGCTACGGGACGCGGTCGAACGGCGGATGGTCGCCGACGTGCCGGTCGGTGCCTTCCTCTCCGGCGGTGTCGACTCGTCCACGGTGGTCGCCTACATGCAGCGCAGCGGTCGCTCGCGAGTCCGGACATTCTCGATTCGCTTCGACGATCCGCGCTACGACGAGTCAGCGAACGCCCGAGCGGTAGCCGATCATCTGGGCACCGAGCATCACGAGCTGGCGGTCAGCTCCGCCCAGGCGCTCGAGCTGATCCCGGATCTGCCACGGATTTACGACGAGCCGTTCTCGGACTCCTCGCAGGTCCCGACCTGGTTCGTCTCACGCGCCGCGCGCGAGTCGGTCACGGTCGCGCTGTCAGGCGACGGCGGTGACGAGGGCTTTGCCGGATACAACCGGCATCTCTGGCTGGGACGCATCTGGGCGGCGATGCGCGTAGTGCCGCCGCCGCTGCGGCGGGCATTGCGCACGCTGGTGCACGCGCTGCCGGCACGGCATTGGGACACGGTTGCCAGGCTGCTGCTGCCGCCGCGCTATCGGCCCCGCCAGGCGGGTGACAAGCTGCTCAAGCTGACCGATCTGTTCGCGCTCGAGCGCGGTGAACAGATGTACCGGCAGGTGACGGCGCAATGGCCGGAACCGCGGAGCCTCCTGCATGGCGTCTCGACGCCACGGGGCATCATGGACGAACAGTGTCTGCTCGATGAGTTCGAGGATCTGCGCGCCAGGCTACAGTTCCTGGACATGAGCCTGTACCTGCCCGACGACATCCTCACCAAGGTCGACCGCGCCAGCATGGCGGTCGGGCTGGAGGTCCGGGTGCCGCTGTTGGATCATCGGGTCATCGAGCTCGCCTGGCAGTTCCCCACCGAGATGAAGGTTCGCAATGGCCGCGGCAAGTACCCGTTACGCCAGCTCTTGCAGCGCCACGTACCCGCGTCGCTGTTCGAGCGACCGAAGAGCGGCTTCGGTATTCCGCTGGACGACTGGCTGCGTGGCCCGCTGCGTGACTGGGCGGAGTCACTGATTGGCGAGCAGGCGCTACGCCACGATCCGCTGATCGATGCACGTGCGGTGACGCCGCTGTGGCAACGTCACCTGGCGGGTCACGGCTCACACCAGTACGCCCTGTGGAGCCTCATCATGCTACAGGCCTGGCGGCAACGCTGGTCCTGATCCGCGTCCGGCACGACGCGCTCAGCCGGGATCGCGCAGCAAGGATTTGTGCGATCCCAGCTTGCCATGCGCGACCACCGTGCCGAGCACGTCGACGATGGCCCGCACCCCCATCAGCGAGGTGATATCGGAGATATCGTAAGGCGGCGACACCTCCACCACCTCCATCCCACAGATCCCCTCCTTCGCAACCGCGCCGAGCAGATACAGGATCTCACGGGGCAGGAAGCCACCGGGCTCTGGCCATCCGGTACCGGGCACGAAGCCACAGTCGACACTGTCGATATCAAAGCTCAGATAGACGGCATCGGCCCCCTTCCAGGCCTGCTCCAACGCGATCTCGGCAACCTTGTCCAGGCCCAATCGCTCGACGTCGTTCATGCTGATGATGGTGGTGTCGCGACGACGCGCCTCCTCGATCGCCTCGCGCGGGACCTGCCAGCCGCCGATGCCGATCTGCACCAGGTTGCGCGCCGGCACGTTGGGCAGGTTGGTGGCGTGGTACCAGGGCGTGGTGTGCATGCGCTCGTCCAGGTCCTTCTCCTGGATGTCCGCGTGTCTGTCGAAATGGATGATGCCGATGGTCTTGTCGGTCTGCTCGGCGATACCGCGCACCGTGGCAAAGCCGATCGAATGGTCGCCACCGAGGATGATCGGCAGTGCGCCGCTCGCAAACACATGGCCCACCGCCTTTGAGATCTGATCGAAGGTCTTCTCGATGTTGGCCGGTATCACGAACACGTCACCCATGTCGCACAGCGTCATCTGCTCGCGCAGATCCACACCGATCTCGAAGTTGTAGGGCGTGTACAGGGCCGAGATGCGCCGCATCCCCTGCGGCCCGAATCGGGTTCCGGGGCGATAGGTGGTCCCACCATCGAAGGGCACCCCGAGAATGGCCGCGTCGTAACGCCCCACATCGTTTGCCTGCTCGCAATACGGGCTCTTCATGAAGGTATTGATGCCTGCGAAATGCGGTAGCTCGCCACGCGCGAAGGTGCTGATACTGCGGTCCACCACGCTTGCCGAGGCCTCCAACCCGAGCTCCAGATTGCGCTGCACCTCCTTGTTCCAGGCATCGCGTGGAAGGTCCGCCTCGGCATGCGCGGATCGCCAGCCGTGCAGGTCTGACTTGCTGAAGTCGGGGTGATGCGAGGCACCGGGGCCAGCGGCCAGCGCTTCTTGCATCAAGGTGGTATCGGGTCGCTGGAACAGATCGGCGCTCATCGATTTCTCCAAGGACTGCGTCGTGCGGTGGTGGGCTTTGCGCTACATGGCGCAGGAGCCTCGGAAGGCTTCAAGCAAGTGACGTGCCACGACCGAGGTCGGCATACGATGCATACGGCGCCGCACCGACACGAGGCAGCTCGCACCGTTGACGTGCAGTAACAGATGGCAGCGCACCACGTTGATGCGCTCTTGGTGCAAACACATGGCCATACGCCCCATCCTCGGTAGCCATGCACGGCGCCGTCCGCGAAACGCTTGATGGGCATGCCTGTTGCAAGCGCCAACACGGGTTGCGATCGCGCATGACTTGTAGAGGAGGGAATTCATGCAGACGCCCAAGCTGAATGTGCTCGGAGTCGGGGCACTCGCACTGGTAGCCACGCTGCTGCTCGTCTCGGGTCAGCAAGCGCTGGCCGAGAAACGCAAGGACTTCAAGATTGCCTGGAGCATCTACGTGGGCTGGATGCCGTGGGAATACGCGGCCCGCACCGGCATCGTGAAGAAGTGGGCCGACCGCTACGGGATCAACATCGAGGTCGTGCAGATCAACGACTATGTCGAGTCGATCAACCAGTACACGGCCGGACAGTATGACGGCTGCACGATGACCAACATGGATGCCCTGACCATCCCGGCCGCCGGTGGCGTGGATTCTACCGCGCTCATCATCGGCGATTTCTCCAACGGCAACGACGGCGTGGTCCTGAAGAATGCGCGTGGTCTTGCAGATATCGCGGGTCGACGGGTGAACCTGGTCGAGCTGTCGGTCTCTCATTATCTGCTCGCACGGGCGCTGGACAGCGCTGGTCTGTCCGAACGTGACATCACGGTGGTGAACACCTCGGACGCCGACATCGTCGCCGCGTACGCAACCGATGACGTCGACGCCGTGGTGACCTGGAATCCGTTGCTGAGCGAGGTCCTCGCCATGCCGGACTCGCTGAAGGTCTTCGATTCTTCGCGTATCCCGGGCGAGATCATCGACATGTTGGTGGTCAACACCCGCACCCTGGAAGCCAACCCGGATCTTGGCAAGGCACTCACCGGCGCGTGGTACGAGACCATGCGGCTGATGTCGGCGGATACCGCCGCCGGGGCCACGGCACGCGAATCCATGGGCAAGGCATCGGGAACCGATCTGGCCGGGTTCGAAGCCCAGCTTGCGAGCACCCAGATGTTCTTCGAACCGGGTGAAGCCGTGGCCTTCGCCAAGAGTGACAAGCTGATCGGCACCATGGACCACGTGCGCAACTTCTCCTTCTCACACGGCATCCTCGGTGAAGGTGCACGCACCCCGGATGCGGTAGGCATGCGCTTTGCCAACGGCAAGACCCTGGGTGACACCGCGAACATCAAGCTTCGCTTCGACGCGACCTTCATGACGCTGGCCGCGGAGGGCCGCTTGTAGCGGTCGCTGGGACGGGCGCCGAGGCGCCAGCCTCGCGCTCTCCGAGCGGGCCGTACCGACATTCAGGAGTCTGCGCCGTGCCTCGTGTAATCAATGTCCGGGTCGGCACCGCGACCCGGCTGCTGCTGGGCGCGCTGCCATTGCTGGCACTGCTGGTCCTGTACATGCACGGCTCGGCGCAGCGACTCGCCGAGAACCCCAAGGACAAGCTGCTGCCCGCGCCCTCGACCCTGGTCGACAGCGCCGTGCGCCTGGCCACCGAGACCGACCGGCGCAGTGGCCGGATCCTGCTCTGGGCGGATACCCGGAGCAGCCTGGGGAGGCTGGGGCTGGGCGTGGGCTGCGCCGCCTCGCTGGCGCTGGTGCTCGGCATCGGCATAGGCGTTGTGCCGCTGATGCACTCGACCCTGTCACCGCTGGTGTCGGTGCTGTCGATGATTCCGCCCTTGGCGATCCTGCCGATACTCTTCATCGTCTTTGGGCTCGGCGAGGTCGCGAAGGTCACGTTGATCGTCATCGGGGTTGGACCGTTCATGGTCCGCGAGCTTGCCTTGCGGGTCACCGAGCTTCCAGAAGAGCAGATCGTGAAGGCGCAGACGCTGGGCGCATCGAGCCTGCAACTGATCCTCCGCGTGGTGCTGCCGCAGACTCTGCCTCGTCTCATCGACGCGATCCGGCTGGCCCTGGGACC
>JAGRHX010000207.1 GCA_020444775.1 Gammaproteobacteria bacterium | reverse complement strand
CGTGACCGGCGCCGGCAAGACCGAGGCCGCGCTGATGCTGACGCACCGCCTGCTCGCTCATGTCAACGCCAACGGCTTTTACGTCGCACTGCCGACGATGGCCACCGCCAATGCGATGTACACGCGTGTCGCCGCCACGTATCGGCGCCTGTTCGCCGACCCGGCGAGCCTCGTGCTGGCCAGCAGCCAGCGCACCCTGGTCGAGGAGTTCGCGGCCACCGTCCTGCCCGCCGACGCGAGCGAGCACGACCCGAGCCAGCTCGACGAGACAGCCTCTGCCCGATGCAGCGCCTGGCTCGCCGACCACAACAAGCGCGCGCTGCTCGCACCGGCCGGCGTGGGGACGATCGACCAGGCGCTGCTCGCCGTGCTGCACAGCAGGCATCAGTCGCTGCGGCTGCTGGGCCTCGTCGGCAAGGTGCTGCTGGTCGACGAGGTGCACGCCTGCGATGCCTACATGCAGGCCGTGCTCGAACGGCTGCTCGAGTTCCACGCCCGCGCCGGCGGCAGCGCCATTCTGTTGTCCGCGACATTGCCACTGCGCATGAAGCGGCGGCTGCTGGCGGCGTTTGCTCGGGGCACGGGTGACGACGACCCGCCACGGCCACAAGCCGAGTCCTTCCCGTTGACCTGCAGTTGGCGATCCGGCGGCGGCATCCAGGAGCAAGCGGTTGCCACGCGTCCAGACGTACGACGCACCGTGAGAGTGAATACCGCGGCATCGGTCGCCGACATCGTCGCCATCATCGAGCGGGCCTTGAGCGCTGGCCGCTGCGTGTGCTGGGTTCGCAACACGGTGGCCGACGCGGTCGACGCCTTCGAGCTGTTCCACGACCGCCTGCCCGCCGAGCGCCTGCTGCTGTTCCACGCCCGGTTCGCCCTGCGGGACAGGCTGCGCCTGGAGGAACAGGTGCTGGGCACCTTTGGGAAGGACAGTGGTGCCGCGCAGCGCGCGGGGCGGCTGCTGGTCGCGACACAGGTCGTCGAGCAGTCGCTCGACGTCGACTTCGACGTGTTGGTCAGCGACCTGGCACCGATCGACCGCATCATCCAGCGGGCGGGGCGCCTCGCGCGCCATCGGCGCGCCGCGGACGGCTCGCCGATGGCCGATCATGCGACGCCGGACCAGCGTGGACAGCCTGTGCTGTGGGTGCTGACGCCGCCCTGGTCCGACGCGCCCGAGGCCGGCTGGTTCAAGTCGGCCTTTCCGAAGGCCGCCGCAGTCTATCCCGACCATGGGCAACTCTGGTTGACACTGCGCGGGCTGCGCGAGGGCACGTTCACGATGCCCGACGACGCTCGACGGCTGATCGAAGGCGTCTTCGGTGAGCGAGCCGAGGTTCCCGCCGGGCTGCAGCCGGTAGCGCTGGCCGCCGAGGGGCAGGGGTTCGCCGCCCAGGCCCAGGCGCAGATGAATGCGCTCACGATCGGCACAGGCTACGTGCGCAGCGGCATCGACTGGTGGAGCGACGCGAAGACACCGTCGCGGCTGGGTGAAGCGACGAGCACGGTAGCGCTCGCGCGCTGGGTCGGCGGCGTGATCGAGCCCTGGGCCGAGGCCGCCTCGCCGGCCCACGCCTGGGCTTACAGCAGCCTGCGGGTGGCAGCCCGTCATATCGACGCAGAGGCGCCGATGCCAGATCCCGCGCAACAAGCCGCAATCGATGCGGTTCGCGAGTCCCTGCCTGCGCAGGGCCGCTGGACCGTGCTGCTGCCGCTCACCGAGCACGACGGTCGGTGGACGGGTGAGGCGCTCGCCACCGCCCGCCGCGGCGAATCGCCGCTGCGGCTGCGCTGGACCTACGACATTCGCCGCGGGCTGCGTTTGCTCCCGGACAACGACCGCATTGGCGATTCGAAGGACCATCCCGCCACATGAACCTGCTGCACGACCCCTGGATGCCTGTGCGCGACGGCGCCGGTTCGCGCCACTGGGTCACGCCGGCGCAGTTGTCCGACCCACGCTGGCGTGCCTTCGACGCCGACCGGCCCGATTTCAACGGTGCGCTGGCGCAGTTCGCGATCGGCCTGCTGCAAACCACCACGCCGGTGGACAGCCCGATCGAGTGGCGGCACTGCCTGTACAGCCCACCCCGGTCCGACGCGCTGCGCGACTGGTTCGCGCCCATGACCGAGGCGTTCGCGTTCGACGGCGACGGGGCGCGGTTCATGCAGGACATCGATCTCGGCAATGAAGGCGTGGCAGTCAATGGCATCGCCGCACTGCTGGTCGACTCGCCCGGCGAACAGGCACTCAAGAACAACGCCGACCACTTCGTCAAGCGGGGCCGGATCGAAGCCTTGTGCGGTGCGTGCACGGTGACGGCTCTCTTCACGCTGCAACTTAACGCGCCTGCCGGTGGCGCCGGACACCGCACCGGGCTGCGCGGCGGCGGCCCGCTCACGACCCTGGTCCTCGCGCCGGAGCCAGCGAGCCTATGGCAGCACCTGTGGATCAACGTCACCTTGCGGTCCGACTTTCTCGGTCAGGGTGGCGACGCAACGCTCGATGACCGTCAGCGCCGCTTCCCTTGGCTCGGTCCGATCTCCGACCTGCAAGCTCCAGGGCCGAAGGGGCAGATCGCCCAGTCGCAGGTTCATCCTGCACATCGGTTCTGGGCGATGCCGCGACGCATCCGCCTGGAAGCCCCACCGCCAGCGGGTGGCACCTGCGATGCCTGCGGCCGTGACGTGCAGGCCGTCTTCGTGCGCTACGCAACCAAGAACCACGGACTCAACTACAAGGGCGAGTGGAGCCATCCGCTGTCGCCGTACTACCAGACCAAGGAGGGCTGGCTGTGCGTGCATCCGCAGCCGGGCGGCATCGGTTACCGGCACTGGATGGCCTGGGTGCTCGGTGCCGCCAGCGAAAAACAAGCGGTCCGGGTGGCGCCGACTGTGCAACGGGTTCTCTCGCTGCCGCCGCAGTCGGTGCAAGGCCCGCTGCGCCTGTGGGCCTTCGGCTACGACATGGACAACATGAAGGCGCGCTGCTGGTACGAAGTGACCCTGCCGCTGTACCACCTGGCCGACTGCGAGCCCGGCGCGCGCCAGGCGCTACAGGCTGAGGTGGGCCGCTGGCTCGCCGCGGCCGACCTGGCGGCAGGCTGCCTGCGCGGTGCGATCAAGGATGCGTGGTTCGATGCCAATGCGCGCGGCGACCTCAGCCACGTCGACGCTGCATTCTGGAGCGCGACCGAGTCGACGTTCTACCGTCAACTGCAGACCTTGATCGAGGCCGTCAGGCATGGTCACGAGCCACCACCGCTTCCCGCGCGCGAGGCTTGGCATCGCCAGCTTACCGGGACCACGCTGCGGCTCTTCGAC
>JAGRHX010000206.1 GCA_020444775.1 Gammaproteobacteria bacterium | reverse complement strand
CCTGGGCGATGAAGGTCTCCGACAGCCGCGGGTAGCCCTTGAGGACCACCGCGATGCGCGTCGCGTCAACGCTCATCGCGCGCAAGCCCGGGACGTGCCCCGCGCGGCAACGCGCCGCCGGGCACCGCGGTGACCCCACACGCGGACGCGGCGCTCAGGGTGGTTGCCAGGCCGACGCGCGATCTGCTCCTCGGTTCGGCACTCAGGCCTGAGCGATGTTGTGGCCTTGCACATCCAGCACCTCGTCGACCAGCTCTCGGATCCTCTCCAACCCGTCCAGCAAACCCGGCAACATCGCTCGGGACGGCGAACGCTGGCTGGCCAGCGCGCGCAGAGCCTCGGCCATCACCACCGGATTCATGGCTCTTGCCGGGTCGAGCATCTCGAGCAGGCCGAGCTGCTGCGCGCGTGACGCCCGAATGAGCTGCTCGCGGCGCGGAAAGGTCCTGGGCACGATCAGGGCCGGCTTGTCGAAGGACAGGATCTCGCAAAAGGTATTGTATCCACCCATTGCCACCACCGCGCTGGCCTCGGCGATGCGTGCCTCGATCCGCGCGTCGAAGGTGATGGCCTCGACCCGTTGCAGACGGTCCACCCGCCGGGCAAAGCCCTCGCGCCGCTGCGCGGACATGAACGGCCCGAACACGATCAGCGCACGTGGCAGATCCGGCTGGGTCTCATAGGCATTCAGCAACCAGTCGATGAGCTCGTCGCCGTCGCCCCCACCACCGGTCATCACCAGCACGTAGTCGCCGTTCTCAACGTCCACATGGGTAACGGCCGGACCGATCGCCGGCGCGCTGATTCGCGGATAGCCGGTGTAGCAGACCTTCTCGAGCACATCGGCGGGCAGCCCCAGGCCGGCGAGCGGCTCACAGATCTGCGGCAGACCGTAGACCCAGATGGCATCGTACAGATGCTGCAACGCCGGCACCGGGTTCTTGCGCTGCCATTCGCTGGCCAGCAGCTCGGGATCGTCCATCACATCACGCAGCCCCAGAACCACATAGCATCCACGCGCGTGCAAGGCCTCCAGGGTGGAGGCCATCTCACCGCGCAGACCGAGCGGCTCTTTGTCGACGATCAGGATGTCGGGGTCGAACACCTCGGCGGTGTGCTGGATGATGGACTCGCGCAAGCCCAACACCTCGGAGGTGTCCATGTTCAGACTGAGTGGTGAGTACTCGCCGTTGCGCAGCTTGATGATGCCGGGAATCCGGACGAAATCGACCCGCGTGCGAAACTCGTAGCTGCCGATGATGGGCGAGCCCGAGAGGATAAGCACGGACAGGTCCTTGCGTCCGCCCACCAGCGCGTGCGCAATGGTCCGGCAGCGCCGCAGGTGGCCCAGACCGAAGCTGTCGTGCGAATAGATGAGGACGCGTGCGTGCCGCCGGCGACTGTTCATGATCGACCAGTGAACGGATGAACCTGGTTCGCGCTATCGAGCCGCTCGGGCAAACGCCAGCGAGTGGGCCGATGCGCGGTCGAACGGCGGTTCAGGGTGACCCCGTCCGCCAGCGAGCGTATCCAATCGTGCCGCACAGGTAAATCGACACCTGCCGGTCGCCAGCCATGGCGAACCTCTCTATCGGGGGAGGATAAAGCCGGAGCCGCGCTTTCGCGACCGGAGGCGCCGTGCGATGGAAGCAGTGCGCCGGTCGGCGGGCGCCTGCACCGATACGGTGCGAACCAAGGCCAGCAGAACCGCGCCGATGTCGTCGGGTCGAAGGAGTCAACGGTATCTCATGGAAGCACAGCCCATGCGCGCAACGCCTTTCGAGGACAAGCGGCTGCCCCTACAGGTACGAAACGCGGTCGCCGAGCAGGAGCGTGACACCGAGCGCCTGGTGTGCTGGGTGCAACTGGCCGTGGTCGGCATGTTCGCGACGCTTTACACGCTCGCGCCCAAGACCTTCTCGGAGGACAGTTTCGAGCCGGTGCCCGTGGCCCTCGGCGGCTACTTCGGATTCATCGTGCTGCGGCTGCTGCTGGTCTACCTGGAGCGCACGCCACGCTTCCTGCTGTATCTCTCGGTGGTTGCGGACATCTGTCTGCTACTGGGCCTGATCTTCAGCTTCCATCTGCAGTATCAACAGCCGGCCTCGTTCTATCTGAAGAGCCCCACCCTGCTCTACGTGTTCATCTTCATCGCACTGCGAGCCCTGTATTTTCAGGCGCGGTTCCTGATCCTGGCCGGATTCACCGCTGCCTCGGGCTGGCTGCTGCTGGTCGTCTATGTGATCAAGATAGACCCCGACGACGCCATGATCACGCGTGACTACGTACAGTACCTGACTTCCAACAGCGTCCTTCTGGGCGCGGAGTTCGACAAGATCATCACGATGCTGATCGTCACCGCGATCCTGGCACTGGCCATCCGACGCTCGCGACGGCTGCTGATCGACTCGACCAGCGACCGCTTCACTGCACGTGGCCTGGCGCGCTTCGTGCCCGGTCCGATCGCGCGCAGCGTCGCACGTGCCGATGACGAGCCGCGTCCAGGCGCGGCCGAGACCCGGGAAGCAAGCATCCTGTTCATTGATATCGAGGGTTTCACCACGCTCAGCGAGAGACTCTCGCCGGATGCGCTGATCACGCTTCTCAACGCTTATTTCGCCATTGTCAGCGAGCCGATACGACGGCACGGCGGGGTCATCAATCAGTTCCAGGGCGATGCGATACTCGCCACCTTCAACCTGCCCGATGCGCTGCCCGCGCACGCTCGCCGCGCGGTCCAGGCGGCGCTCGAGATCCAGCAGACGCTGGCCCGACATCGTTTCGTCGGCGATGTACGCATCAAGACCCGGGTCGGCATAAACACCGGTCTGGTAGTCGGTGGGCTGGTTGGCGCCGACGACCTGCTCAGCTACACGGTGCACGGTGACGCGGTGAACCTGGCAGCCCGTCTGGAGCAGCTGAACAAGCACTATCGGACCCGAATCCTGATATCGGGTCGAACCTGGCAGCTGGCCGGACCGGTCGCTGCCGGCTTCACGCACCTGCAGAGCACCCCGGTACGGGGCCGACGCAATTCGGTGGAAGTCTACGGATATCCGCCTGGGAGCCCGGTGGAATCGGTGCCGGATCCGGTTCCAGCCGAACCCGTGCGGCCGCGTTCAGATGTTGGGTAGCAAGAAGCGATCCAGATACTTGCGGATGTTGTCGCGAGCCCGCTTCTCATGACGTCGATGGAAGAACTCGGTGAAGCAGAATCGATCCCGAGCCAGCAAGGATTCCAGGAACAGGCGCTGCACCGGGAAGAATTCCTTGTCGGGCACGTCGACCAACTCTTCGCGCACGGCAATGCTGTCACGCAGAAACGCCTTCCACGGCAGACCGAAGCTCGACAGGTCGATATCGATGAGATAGCACTGGTCGGCGGTCACGGGCGGCGCGCGGTGCTGGGTGATGAGGATCAGCTCGACGACGCGCTGGATCAGCCACTCGGGCATCTGACCGCGAGCACAGCGCTCGAAGTAGTCGGCACTCAGCTGCTCGTTGTCCTTGGCCCCGGCAACATAGATGGCATCGTGGAACCAGATGGCCAGCTCGACCGCGTCGGTATCCTCGAGCCGCTCGCGCACGAGGTCGAACTGACTCAGACAGTGCTCGAGGTGGGCCGGGGTGTGATAGCGCCGCTCGGGCTCCTCATAGCGTTCGAGCAGTCCCAGGAATAGGCTGGCGGGATAGTCGGAATCATGCTTGCGAAGACGCTTACGGGCGCGACGCTCGGGCACTCTGGGTGCCTGCGCGAGCGCCCGCGCATAGGCGCTGGCGTGCTCGTCGGTCACGGCGTCGCACGTGTCATCGCTGGGACCCGGCTCGCCAGCTCGCCCGGGAGCCGTTGCGGCTTCCGGCCCAGCTTCCGGACGTGCACAGGCCCGTCGCCAGAGCGACTGGAATCGATCGCTGGTGACGCGCTCTAGCGCCCGCACCTCGGGCGAGCCGCTGCGCCGAAGCTCAGTGTCCAGGAGTGACCTCATGTCAAGTAGAGGAACCGACACTACATCACCATACCATGCCCGATGGAGATATCCGCAATCCTGCTCTTGACGCGATCCTGGCGCGACCTGACACCGGTCACGTCGGTCTACCACGTTGCCGTGGATGAACCTGCGTACGGACACTTCCAATTGAGAAACACCAACGCTCCAGCTTCATCGGACAGATTCCGGGAAGACACGGAAGCGCCTCGCACTCCGAAAGCCCTCGCCACACGGTCGGACGACGGCTCCGTGTATGGCTGTTTTTTCGGCGCTACCGGCGAGAAATTGAGCGCCGACCGAGACGCGGCTCACAGCCCGACGTGAGAACCGGCCCGAGGATCCTGGCGCCGTGGCCCGAGCTGTGTCCGCCGCCACAATCAGCCCGCTCGCAGCTTCTGCAGCTCCGACTCCGCCGCCTCGTACAGCCGGTGGGTTCTGGCGAGCTTGTCGCTCAGCTGCCGGACCACGTCCAGCGCGACTTCGGCATTGTCCATCAGCAGCTTGACGAACACGTCCTTCTGGATGCGCAGGGCGCGCATGTGGTCACGAGCGACGATCGTGGCCGAGCGCCGAGCGTTGGTCAGCACCCCCATCTCGCCCACCAGCTCGTTCACGCCCAGGGTGCCGACGACCATGTCGCCTTCCTCGGTATGGCCGAGGATGTCGGCATGGCCCTCGACGATAACATAGGCCGAATCAGCATCGTCGCCGCGGTCGAACAGGCGCTCCCCCGGCTCCAGAGAGACGAGCTCGCTGGTGAAGGCCAACAGCTTGAGCTTGGATGGCGATAGCTTGGCGAACATGGGCACCCGCGCCAGCAGATTGGTTTCCGTTTGCAGGTCCATTCGATACCTCTCAGACCCCGTTGCGCCCGTCTCCATGCCCGCTCAGGAGGCCGCCAGCATCTGCGCCAGCGGACCATCATTGGCGTGCAGCTGCTCGAAACGGCCCACCTCGGTCACTCGTCCATCCTCGATGACCACACAGTAGTCGAAGGCGTCCGCCATGGTCGGGCGGTGCACCACCCAGAACAACGTGGTGCGTCCGGCATTGGCGAACAGATTGTCGCGCACACGACGTTGCATGCTCTCATCCAACGCCGCGGTGGCCTCGTCGAGCACCAGGATGTCCGGCTGCTTGAGCACCGCCCGTGCAATCGCCAACCGCTGACGCTGGGAGGTCGACAACCGCGCGCCACCGACACCGACGTGATAGTTCAAGCCCGCGTCGATGAGCCCGCGTCTCAGATCGAGCTGGTCCACCACCTCGGTGAGCAGGCTACCAATCTCGGCCGCGCCGCGCGCTCGACCGTATCCCAGTCGACCGAACAGGATGTTGTCTTGAATGTTGACGGCCGGATTGACGCGCTCCACGTCGAACGGCTCGACCTTGCCCGGGGTCGCCAGCAGTCGCCGGGCCAGCACCTGGCGGGCCTCCAGGATGCGCGCCTGGAAACTGTCGTCGATGAGCCCCAATCGATGACGGGCGACCACCAGCTTGAACGGCAACGCCATCAGGCTCGCCTGGTCGGCCGGCTCCATCTGACCGACCGACAGTCCGCTGGTGCGGGTCAGCAAGGTGCGGAACTCCGGCAGATCGTCGGCGCCGATGAAGCTGAACTGTTCGAACAGATCGCTGCCCGGCGCGACGTCGGCGAACAAATCCAGCATCAGCCCCGCTACCTGACGGCCTATATCGACAAAGTTCTCGGTCAGGCCGAAATCATCCAGAACCTCCCTCACCAGGGTATTTTGATGTAGCCGCTCGGCACGAAAAGCCTCGTCGATGGGCGCGCCGAAGACCAGGTTCTCGGCCACCGACATGTTGGTGTTGTAGCGCTCCACGTCGAAGGCCTCGACCAGGTCGCCGGCGCCGGTCTCGTCCAGGCGCCGGTGCAGCAGGTCCCGCGCCTCCAGGATCCGGGCCGCCAGGTCCGGCTTGGCCGCCGGGTCGATGGTGCCCTGCAGGCCCAGGCTGTAGATGTCCTGCTGCAGGTCGACGGCGGTCAGGGTCTCGATGGCGCGGTCGGCCAGGGCGGCCGTGTCCGCGACGCCGGCGGCCTCCAGGTCGATCCAGTCGGCGTCGGGGTCGCTGGTGGTGTTGCCGGCGGCCTCGGCCTCGGTCACGAACCACTCCCGCTTCGCCAGGTCCTCGCCCTCGTACTCCCTCTCGCGCAGGACCCGGTGCTTCAGGCCGTAGTACAGGTTGTCGCGCACGCTGGCCGAGAACAGGTGCGCGTTGGGCCCCACGTAGGCCAGGCGCCGGCCGGTGATGGCCTCGGACAGGGTCGCCAGGTTGTGGCCGCCGATCTTGATCAGGCCGCCGGTCGGCCGCAGCAGGCGGGCGATGACCTGGGCCAGGCCGCTGCGGCCGCCGCCGCTGAGCCCGACCAGGGCCATGGCGGCGCGGGAATCGACGCTGAAGGTGGCGCCCTCCACCACCTTGATGCCGCCGTCCTCCTCCAGGGTCACGTTGGTGGCGATGATCGGCCCCTCCAGGGGCAGGGATGCGTCGTCCATGGGCTGCTGCTGCTCGTCGGTCAGCATGTCGGCGGGCTGGAACTGCTCGATCAGCTGGTCGTACTTGATCTGCGAATCGGCCATCAGCTGGTAGTAGCTGAGCAGCTCCTTCCACGGCGACGCCAGGTCCTTGTAGGCGGCCAGCACGGC